>JAKEGI010000286.1 GCA_022615595.1 Bacteroidales bacterium
CGGTTGCATAGGGAATAGTATACCATGGAGTCAAGCTTTCTGAGTTTACAAGCATTGCAACGCCAAGACCAAGCAAAGCACCCCCTGCTGATGACCAGATGGTTGTCATACCCTGCCTGGGTGTCAGCTCTGCGTTTTTAAGCCACGCCTGACCTAGGAGGGCGCCAGACACAATTCCTGCTGCGGGACAAAGCAGTGCCCATTGACCCAGATTACTCTCAACATCATCTTCTATAATATCAGATGCTATGAATGCACCTAAAAGTCCGTTCATGGTTGTCAGGGCAGTGATAGCCCTTACATCACCGCGGGTGAATAAGTCATTTTTGTTTATAGCATTTGCGGTCAGATATCCACCTGCACCACCTGCCAGGATAGACAATCCAATTATCCTCGGGTCATCCACGAAGGATCCAACTGTCAATGCACTCACAGCAGGTCCTATGCTGCCCCAATAACTTAGCATAGAGGCCTGCCCCTCGCTCCATGGTTTGCTCTTCCCTAATGATTTGCCTGCAATGCCCATTCCAATGCTTGTCAGAGCCCCGGCACCGATCGCAATCTTGTATTTGTCATCATCCCCCAGGTTATCACCCATGATCAGTAATGATAATCCGAATCCGTGAGCCCAACCAATCAACTGCCCGTGTGTAGTAAGGGTAAGCTGATTTGCGGTTATCGGCATTCTTTCATTTAAAAGCACAGGTACAAGAGCACCTACACCCGCAGCAACAATAGGAACACCCGCAATGGCAGCTTCACTGTCAGGTTCAATAATAGCTACGAGTGCTGTACCATATAAAAAGCTTTGAAATGTTGAGGAGACAACTCTTCTCCTGAATAAAAGGTCATCCTGATTCTGTGCAGATGCGCTCCACACTGAAACAATAAGGAGAACTATCACCATTAATGAAGTCACAATTTTGTTTTTCATTTTTTCAGGGTTTAGTTAATACCAATAATAAGGAGTAATAAGCTACTGAATATTAATACATTAATCAAATATAGCATTTATTCTTCATATTTATATAATGATTTGTAAACATCTTCCAGTGTTTATCAACTGCACATGTGCCACATCCTTCACTTTGGTATGCCAGAATGATAAAAAATTTGTATCTTGTGCCGCTTAATAAATTCCATAGAAATTTTCTGAAATGAATATTGATATTCTTCTGGGTCTCCAGTGGGGTGATGAGGGGAAGGGAAAAATAGTCGATGCCTTAACTCCTGAATATGATATAATTGCACGGTTCCAGGGAGGTCCGAATGCCGGGCATACAATAGAATTCAATAAAACAAAGCATGTCCTTCACCTTATCCCTTCAGGCATCTTTCATGAAGGGAAAATAAATATTATTGGCAACGGGGTTGTACTTGATCCGGTGGTCTTCCGCCGTGAGGTTGAAAGTCTCGGCATTGATATCGGGACGGTACGCGGCAGACTGCTCATTTCACTGAAGGCACATCTGATTCTTCCGACCCACAAGTTTCTGGATGCAGCCCATGAAAACGCCCTGGGAGATTTCAAGATAGGATCAACACTGAGAGGTATCGGACCTGCATATACCGATAAGGCTGCACGCAGTGGTATAAGGGTCGGTGATCTTTTGAAAAAGAATTTCAGGGAGCTTTACAATGAACATGTCACTGAACACCTGAGAGCCCTGAAAGGCTACGGCCGGAGCTATGACCTTGTCGGTCTGGAGAATGAATGGTTTGAAGCGGCAGAGTTTCTCAAAGGATTCAAAACTGTAAATGCCGATTATTATATTGACAGGAGCCTTCGTGAAGGTCGTTGCGTTCTTGCTGAAGGGGCTCAGGGCACCATGCTTGACATTGATTTTGGCACCTATCCCTTTGTCACATCCTCAAATACTGTTGCAGCAGGCGCATGCACCGGGCTGGGGATAGCCCCTTCACGAACGGGTGAGGTCTTCGGCATCTTCAAAGCATACTGCACCAGGGTCGGAAGCGGACCGTTCCCAACCGAGCTGAACGATGAAAACGGCCAGCTCATGCGTGACCGCGGGAACGAATACGGCTCTACTACCGGGCGTCCGCGCCGATGCGGATGGCTTGACCTGCCTGCACTTAGATATGCCATCATGATCAATGGCGTTACACGCCTCTTTATGATGAAGGCAGATGTCCTGTCAGGTTTCAGTGAGATAGAGGTGTGCACCTCATATACCGTCAATGGAGAAGAGGTCACCGAGCTTCCGTTTTGTCTGGCCGGCATTGAAAAGCTTAACTACCATACAATGGCCGGATGGAGCTGCGACATTACAGGCTGTAAAAACTGGGATGAACTACCTGAAGCTCTCAGGCATTATATAGAATTCATTGAAAAAGAGACAGGTGTGCCGGTCACAATAGTTTCCGTGGGGCCGGACAGGTCGGCAACGGTCTACAGGTAGTGATCATTCCATCCTGTAAACCCAGGCATCACCGTTAATGTTGTTCTGTATATCCTCCAGTGCATTATAGGCTTCACGAAGAGTTGCGAAGGAATTGGCTGACACAAGACGCCACCTTCCGCCATCCATCTCAACTAATCTTGCATTGTAGCCAATCTCGGTTATATGCCTGAGCCAATGATCTGCATATTCAGGTGTAAGAAAGCTTCCGACAATGACATGATACAATGAGCGTTCGAGAGCCTCCTGCTCAGCCTGCCTGGCAAGTTCAGCCTGGCGTTGCTGCTCGAGTGCAGCCTGTTCATTGGCAACGCGGATAGAATCGGCTACCCTGAAAGCCTCCTGTTGCTGCCTGAGCGCCTCAGCCTCCCTGGCCTTCTTCCCGAAAGGATTGATGCTCTTTGCAAAGTCACATGAGGGCGTCAGAAGCACCATCCCTGCCAGCAAAACCATAAACAATTTCTTCATAAATGCCAGTTTTTCATGGTTATAAACGATAAAGATATGAAATGAATTGTGAAAATACAACGAAAATGCAACTTTCAATGTCGTTCTTCTCAATTCTTCCTATATTAGAATTCCATTTAACAAGATAAAATCAAGATCAGATGAAATCACTTATACAGTTCTTCGAAGAGAATGTCGAGAAATTCCCAACCAATATCTACCTCTGGGAGAAGCCTCAGGAAAAGTACGAGGGGGCCACATACCAGGAGGTAAGGCGCCAGGTACTTGAGTTCGGCGCCGGGTTGATGCAGATGGGTGTGAGAAAAGGCGATCGCATAAGCCTGTTGTCTGAAGGCAGAAACAGCTGGGTCGTAGGTGAGATGGGAGTCTTGTATGCAGGAGCAATCAATGTGCCCCTCTCTGTGAAACTTAACCCGGAAGAGATAAAATTCCGGCTGAACCACTCCGGGTCAAAGATGATAATAACCTCGAGCGGACAGGCCCCCAAGGTTCTGGAGATAATAGGACAGTGCCCCCAGGTGGAAAAGGTTATTTTCATGGACCCGAGGGAAGAGTATTCTGAAAGCGAGATCCATTTCAATGAGGTAAGAAAAACCGGAAGAGAGTGGCTCGAGAATCCAGTCAACAGAAAGGCATTTGAGGAATTAACCTCATCAATATCACCTTCCGATTTTGCAAATATCTGCTATACCTCCGGTACTACTGCCGACCCGAAAGGCATCATCCTGACTCATGGAAACTATGTTACAAACGTGTACCAGTCATATAGCCTGATGGATATCCCTCAGCACTTCAAGACCCTTCTGATACTTCCGTGGGACCACTCTTTTGCTCATACCGCAGGAATATATGCATTCATGGGTAAAGGGGCCAGCATAGCCTCTGTCAAGATTGGTAAGACACCCATGGAGAGCCTGCGCAATATACCAATATGCATGAAAGAGATAAGGCCTAATCTACTGATGAGTGTTCCGGCCCTTGCAAAGAATTTCAGAAAGAATATTGAAAAAGGCATTAAGGAAAAAGGGAAAGTCACAGAAGCGCTGGTCAACTTTGCCTTAAAGATGGCTTACTCCTACAACAAAGAGGGATACAACAAGGGTGAGGGGCTGCAGAAACTTAAGAAACCCCTGCTGAACCTCTTTGACAAAATTCTCTTCTCCAGGATAAGGGAGGTTTTCGGCGGTGAGCTTGAGTTTTTCATTGGCGGAGGCGCCCTTCTTGATATCGAGCTCCAGCGGTTTTTCTACGCAATAGGCGTTCCGATGTTCCAGGGTTACGGTCTCTCCGAAGCGGCTCCTATAATCTCATCAAACTCCCTTGCCAGGCACAAGCTCGGATCATCAGGCTATCTCGTCAAGAACCTCGACCTGAAGGTAATTGATGAAGATGGAAAGGCACTCCCCGCAGGAGAGAAGGGTGAGATCATCATCAGGGGAGGAAATGTCATGCACGGCTACTGGAAAAACGAGAGTGCCACCAGGGAGGCCCTGAAGGATGGATGGCTCCATACAGGAGACATGGGATACATCTCTGAAGACGGTTATCTTTATGTTATGGGACGTTTCAAGAGCCTCCTCATCGCTGACGACGGCGAAAAGTTCAGTCCTGAAGGTATAGAAGAAGCATTCAGCGAGCAGTCAAAATATATAGACCAGTGCATGCTTTACAATAATCAGCGGTCATATACTGTGGCACTGATAGTGCCTAACCAGCATGCGCTCAAACTCTATCTCGAAAGCCGTAACCTGTCAGCCTCTACCGAGGAGGGTAAGCGTGCTGTACTTAACCTGATCGAGGGGGAGGTAAGTGAGTATCGCATCAATGGCAAATTCGGCCATATGTTCCCGCACCGCTGGCTGCCTGTCGCTCTCGGAATACTCAATGAGAGCTTCAACGAGGAGAACGGAATGATGAACTCAACCATGAAGATAGTAAGAGGAAAGGTGACAGAACGTTACCAGGACTTCATCGAGTGGCTCTATACACCGATGGGAAAGATCATCTATAACGAACGCAACATGGAAGAGGTCGAGAAGATGAAGCTCGGCTGAAATATCTGAATCTTAAAAAGTCAGTCTGCTCTTGAACGGCAGGAAGGTCATGAAGTCTGCATGATGCACTATGTATGCTTCCGTAGTGCGTTTTACCAGGTCACCTTCATGGGCATGAGCTGCAATAATATGGCATACTTCAGGAGGCACACCGCACTCCTCCGCCAGGCTGACACCTGAGAAGGGGTGCCTCAGATACTGTCCGTATCTGCCCTGTACAGCCTTGCCCTGAGCATCAAGCTCATATTCGAGCATCTTGCCAACGTCAGCGAGTATGGCACCGGCAATAAGAACATCCATGTTCACAGGTAGGTCGTCCCGGAAGAAGAGATTCATCTTCTCCCCTGCCTCGCGTGCTATATGCACAACACACCGTTTATGATCCATGAATGTGACTCTGAGATCCGGGCCACAAAGCAGGGTAAAGGGTATACGATTCAGGTCATCAGCCTTGAGCACACTTCTCTCAAGCGCAAGTTCCCATGTAATGGCAGTCTTTTCTCTCAGGTCAGGATCCTTTATCCATTCCAGCTCAGGCCATAATCTCTTTATCTCTTCTGTCATGGCGAATTATTTTAGTTTTGCGATGATGGCATCCGTCATTGCTGTCGTTGAAGCGGCACCCATCCCTGTAACATCAGGTTTGCCGGTTAACTTCATCATATCGTACGTCTTCACCCTGCCCTCCTCAATGACATCTGCAATGGCTTTGCGGATACGCTCTGCAATCGCCTTCTCATCTATATAATCGAGCATCATGCAGGCAGACTCAATCATTGCCACAGGGTTGACTATAGAAACTTCATAGCCCGCGTACTTGGGTGCTGAACCGTGTGTTGGCTCAAACACCCCTATCCCATCTTCCGAGAACTGAGCACTGCATGCAAAACCCAGCCCGCCGATCAGCCCGGCAAATGCATCAGATACTATGTCACCGAACATGTTGCCTGCAACAATTACCCCATATTCCTCCGGGTTCTTTGTCAGCCACATCATCTGAGCATCAATATTTGTGTTCCAGAGCTGAACACCCGGGAAATCCTTTTTCTGCATCTCTTTGGCTATCTTCCACATAAGACCTGATGTCTCACGAATGACATTGGGCTTTTCGCAGACGGTGACTGACTTGTAACCCCATTTCAAGGCATATTCAAATGCTGCCCTCACAATCCTTTCAGTGTACTTCCATGTAAATATCCTGGTTGAAACTGCCAGTTCTTCTTTCGGGCACCATCCAAAATTCTCACGGAACTTCGGGTGAGTCATCAGGGCATCATAAACCTGCTGCGGCGGGTTTGACCATTCGACACCACCATACAGGCCTTCCGTGTTCTGCCTGAAGATTACGACATCGACCATCGGTTCCTCAGGAGTGCCATCCTTGCCGCGACGTATGAAGTTAAGAGGGTTGCCCTTATAGCTGCGGCACGGCCTGACGCATATGTCAAGACCGAAATGCTGTCTTAACCCTACAATCGGGCTGCTGTAATTAAATCCTTTGCCCTGGAGTTCCGGTGCAAGCTCCGCAACTGCCTCATCTTTGGGCTTTGATGTTATCGCACCAAACAGGGCGATCTTATGCTTTGCAATAAGATCAATGGTTCTCTGTGGAAGCGGATTGCCTTCCTTGCACCAGAAATCCCATCCGATATCACCATAAATATACTCTGCATCAAAGCCTGCAGCATCAAGAACACGAACAGCCTCTTTCAAAACCACTGCGCCAATGCCGTCACCCGGAAGCGCAACTATCGTACGTCTAGCCATATATCACAGTTTATTTATTTGTTACACGGTAAAAATATAGTTTTATTTGTGTTAAAAAAAAGACTTTCAACAGATAAAATCTCATCCCGGTTGCATGGGAAAAAAACTATATTTGCCGTTTATAAATTCCACACACTAACACTCTTTTAAAAGCATGGGTCAACTGGCGGATATTAAACCAAGGAAGGTATGGAGCTATTTTGAAGAGATCTGCACAATTCCCAGGTTATCCAAAAATGAAGGAAAAATAAGGGAGTACCTTATCGATTTTGCTAGGAAGAACAATCTGGCCGCGAAGGAGGATGATGCAGGAAATATACTCATAGTCAGGGATGCCTCTCCCGGCCGGGAGAAGGTGATGACAGTAGTGCTCCAGAGTCACCTCGATATGGTTGGAGAAA
>JAKEGI010000287.1 GCA_022615595.1 Bacteroidales bacterium
AGCCCATCTCGAGGCATACCTCAACCAGCCAAAAACTACAGCCAGGCTGCGTACCGATGCAGAGACACTTGTCAGGAACTGTATTTTTGCACTCTCATTTCCGGGTTCACTGTTTCAGACCGAGCCGCTCAGTGTCGGCGATTCTGTCAATACGGAGCTTGACGAGTACTGGCCTTCAGTCACCGGCGACGGGCAGGAGCTCTATTTCACGCGTGAAGTCAGGAGAGCCGGCGGTTACGGGAGTGACAGACAGGAGGACTTTTACATCAGCAGGTGGAACGGTGATGCGGACAGCTGGGGGAGGGCCCGTAATGCCGGGTATCCGCTGAATACCGCCGGAAATGAGGGAGCACAGTCCATTGCCTCCGACGGCCGATCGATGTACTTTGCCGCCTGTGACCGTATAGACGGCCATGGCCGATGTGATATATATTACTCCCTCTTCGACGGCATGAGGTGGACGCCCGGAGTAAATGTAGGCTCTCCGGTGAACTCCACCTCATGGGAGTCGCAGCCTTCAATAAGCCCAAACGGCAGAATGCTCTTCTTCGTGAGCAACAGGCCCGGTGGAATGGGAGGGATGGACATATGGTATTCTGTGCGCAACATGGACGGCAACTGGCATACTCCCGTAAATCCCGGCAAAACAATCAACAGTGCGGGTGACGAATTCTCTCCCTTCATATATTTCAACGGGAGAACACTCTACTTTTCATCTGACGGGAGAGAATCATTCGGCGGATTTGATATCTACAGCACAACAATGAATCCTGACTCAACCTGGACCACACCGGTTAACCTCGGACCCGCGGTAAATACTCCGGCAGACGAGACAGGGCTTATTATAGAATCTTCTGGCCATAAGGCATTCTTTTCATCCGTAAGAGCAAATTCAAAGGGTAAGGACATCTTCTACCTGAACCTTCCTGAAGAGATACAGCCTGAGCCGGTCTCCTATTTCAGGGGAAAAGTCATTGACAAGGCAGACAGCAGACCGCTGCCGGCCAGGTTTGAGCTTACTGACCTCACCAATAACACATTGGTCATTGCCTCAGTTACTGACAAGGCAGGAGGATTCTTCGTATGTCTTCCCTCAGGCTTCAGTTACGGTCTCAATGTTACCGCAGACGGATATATGATCTACTCTGAGAACTTTGATTTTGAGGCCGGGTATACGTCAACGGAACCTTACTCGAAGACAGTAGGGCTGAACCGTGTAAGAGAGGGCGAGTATATGAGGATGTATAACGTATTCTACGATACCGACTCATGGGAACTTCTTGAAGAATCAAGGCCGGAACTTGAAAATCTTCTGGAATTTCTTACAGTAAACAATACCGTGGTCATAGAGGTTGGTGGCCACACTGATTCTGACGGAACCGATGAGCACAACCAGCTCCTGTCAGAACGCAGGGCGATCTCTGTCAGAGAGTTTCTTGTAAAAAGAGGAATCAGGGCTGACAGAATCTTTGCCCATGGCTACGGTGAGACATCCCCGGTCGCCGATAATATTACTCCGGCAGGCAAGAAGCTCAACAGGCGTACAGAAATTACAATACTGTCGGTTGGCGCACACAAATAAGGGGAATTGTTATCCCCCTTATCGGACTTTTATCAGACATGTGCAGTACTCCGGAATTGTCAGATCGCAATCTTTTTTTCCGTGGAAGTACCCGTTAAAATTTTCAACCCTGAACTCTCCCTAACAGGCAGAGTAATGTAAACAGAAGTGCCTCCGGCATCACTGGGCTCAACCCTTATAGAACCATCCAATGCAAGAATAAGATTTCTGGCCAGGATTAAATTCATAGCGGAATAGGTATCCTGACTGTCGGAATAATGGATCTCAGGATTGTCGGAAAGAAGCAGTTGGCTGCTTCTGGTGAAACCCTGGCCAGAATCTTTAAGATAGAAGGTAATAATCTCATCGCGGTATGTGCACCCAAACTTTATAAACCCTGAAAAAGTATTGTCAAGTGCATTCCTGAAGAGATTGTTTATAATCCTCTCAATCCTTGCCGTATTCATCCTTACCATAAGTTTGTCAGGCAGATCATCCTCCTGGATGAGAACAATATTGTCCTTGCCCTTTTTCCTCATTAAAACCCTGAATTGTGAGGCAAGTGACTCAAACATTTTAACAGCATCGCTCTCCCTGAGATCCTCCCTGATGGATCCTGATTCAAGCGCAGCCGTATCGAAAAAATTCTCAAAAAGACCTATTAACTGTTCACATGATGTTATTATCTGATCAGAAAACTCACGGCGGTCATCGTCACTGAACCTCGCATTGTTCATAAGATATGAGAATGCGACAATTGAGTTCATCTGGGTCCGTACCTCATGAGATACGCCTGCTAATATTTGAGGCTTGTTAAACATTTGGTTAAGTTTATTCTGTCCCGTCCCGGCTGTCAGACTGTAATCCTTACAGGCATTGCGCAGTATTTCAAACATTTGACATTCACAGATTAAAAGTTACTTCAGTCTCCTTGCAAGTCTGGCAGCCTCTTTACTGTAGCGGCTCCTCGATGCTGATATGGCATCAAACTGTTTCAAAGCTCTTTCATTGTCTTCTGTCATCATGTAGCAGAGAGCAAGATACCATGCAGCATCTTCAAGATAGAGGTTGTCATTGTGCTCCAGCACCCTGGTAAATGACCCGCTTGCTGATGGATAGTTCTTCACCTCCATATTCGCCATTCCATGCATGAAAACCGTTTCAATGGTGCCCTGTTCTGTACTGATCAGTTGCTCAAGAAACCCAATCGCTGTCTCATAATCCTTCGCGGAGTATGCGGCAATAGCATTCTCCATCAACGAATTGCCTGCATCAACGAGCGAACGGACAGCTCCCGGCGTTTCATAGCGTGCGTAATATTTATTGTAAAGCTGGTCCTGTGAACCGACTCTCAGGGCAAAATAAAGCACCGTTGTGACAACAGCAAGCAGCGCTACAGCTGCGGCGTACTTGGCTGACTTTACCATTGTGTTTCTGAGAGTGCCTCCTGAGCGTTTTTTCCTCTCAATCACTGAGAGCCTGGCTCTCAGGTCAAGAATGTTCCTGTCTTGCAGAATCTCATTGGTCCGGCGTCTCAGCGCCACCTCCCTGGCAAGACCCGGGTCTTTGCTTATTTCACCCAGTAACCATGCCTCCTCGGCCTTTCCTGCTGAACCACTCAGATAATTCTCAATGGTGTGATTGACGTTAATCGTGTTCATGACTTTTGATATTATTTCACACTTAATTCATAATAAACTGATATACAGTTTTTTATAACTTACCAATATTTTCAGGTGTGGGCCGCCGGCATACAGTGCATGCTGTCTGGCTCCAGAACTAAACAACCGTTGTTCAGCCCCTGAAAAACTATATGCTTTTGTGCCGCATTTGCGGCTTTTATGTCTGTTTAAAATTCAATAATAATAGGAGGCTTGGTGGGGCCATCCTGTAATATAATTGCTGCGCCGTTTCCGCCGCGCACATTAATCATCTCCTCATTTGAAAGAACATACTCATTAAAGTTTTCAAGTTTCAGGGTTTTCATCTCTTTAATTTTTAATTTGATTAATTCAGGGTTTAATTTCGCTTTATACCGTACATGTCAGAAAGTGACAATTTGTGACACAAAAAAAACAACTATTTTAAAAATAAATTATAAGTAGCATAGAATCAGTCTATTATATCAGCAGAGATTTGACTGCACAGGGTACCGAATAGTTTTATATTTTTACTGCCGGAAAGAAAGAACCGATTGGATGAGATTTATCCGTCATATCACGGTGCCTTTAATGGTTGGGTTGATGATCCTCCGGGCAAACGCCGGGGTACCCTCTTCATGGTCTGCTGAAGCCGAGGCATTTTTGCCGTTGCAGCAAAGGCAGGATACTCTTCTCTTTCGCCTGACAGAAGAACTGCAGACCCTCCTCGCAGGGAGATTCAGCGAAGAGGAGGCAGGGACGCTCACAGAACAGATAGAAATCATACTTGATTCCGGTAACCCTGTCGATACCCTCCTGGTATCCGATGCCTGCTATCTGACCGGTTATTATTATCTTCTCAGCAATATGAACAGACTCGCCATTGAGCGGTTTGCTGCTTCAGTGCGATACAGGGAACTGGCTGATATCCCTGATCGCAGGTATGCTCTCGGTCTAAGTAATATGTCCGTTGCCCTTTTCAACTCAGGTGACTATGAGCATGCATACAGCACTGGTCTGAGAGCCCTGTCGGCGAGGCGACTTACAGTGGGAGCTGATTCCTCATCGCTTGCGAACAATTACCTTAACCTGGCAAGTATCTGCCTTGAGATGAATGACTCTGATCTCGCCATAAGAATGGCTGAGAAAGGACTTGAAATTGCCGCGCTCTACCCTGGCGGTGTTCAGCAGTCAGTGGTCGCAGACCTTTACCAGGTTATCGGTCTTAGTCTTTACCGTAACTCTGAATATACAAAATCACTTGTTTACTGCCGTGAGGCTCTTAAGCTCTATGACCAGTACGGAGCTGCCGACAGTGAATCAAAACAACTGATACTTAACACCATGTCCCTGCTCTATCGTGATCTTGATCAAAAGGAGGAGGCCGAGAAATATTTCAGGAGGGGACTTGCATTCAAGGGTCGAAGGGAAAACCCGGACGAATACCTTATCTACATAAACTATGCAGGCTTCCTTGCTGAAAACGGAAGGATAGCCGAGGGTGAGGCAATAATTGAGAAGGGACTTTCACAGGTGACAGAGACCTTCGGGTCTGACAGCCGGGAATACTGTATGATGATGGCATCAGCAGCAGCCTTTGCCCACAAGACAACCGGCGATATACCCCGGGCGCTGGAGATGTATAGGGACTGCTTGGCGTATATCAGCAAATTCCCGTGGGATATATCCCTTAAGAAATACATCCTTACGGGTTATGCGGGCACATTGTATGATGACGGCCAGTATCAGAAGGTAATCGAAACAGTTGATGAGATAATTGCCACTGACGGAAATGAGGCAGGCAGTACCGGGCACAGTGACATTGATGTCATTTCGTTTACCCAGTCGGATATTAATATTCGGATGTTAAAATACAGGGCGCTTAATGCGCTGGCAGAAGAGACGGGAAATGCTGACTACCTTAGAAAAGCAGTTGAGACCGGACATCAGATTGTTTTACTCTATGACCGGCAGAGGCTCGAGATGAGCGAAGAGGAGAGCAGGAACAACCTCAGTGCTCTCTCCAGGGATTTCTACACCGGAATCATTGAAAACTTCGTTCATCTTCACAAGCTTGATAATAGTCAGGAAGCGCTGAGCGGAGCGTTTGAATACTCTGAGAGGAGCAAGGTTGCCGGATTCCTTGCATCAATGCGAGAACTGAATGCTGCCCGTTTTTCACTTCCTGAAGAGCTTGTAAATCTTGATAATGATATAAAAGGGGAG
>JAKEGI010000038.1 GCA_022615595.1 Bacteroidales bacterium
CATAAGCTCTGACCCGGTCTTGCCGTCGAACCCTCCCCTGGCAGCATAGATCATCATCCCGAAAGCCAGTTCTGCGACAGCGTTTGAGTTCTGTCCCGGTGTATTCATCGCAACTATGTTGCGTGCGGTACATGCCTGAAGGTCAAGGTTATCATAACCTGCACCCGCCCTGACAACTATCTTCAGTTTCAGAGCAGCTGCTATCAGAGCGGCATCCACGATATCTGAGCGGACAATCATAGCATCAGCATCGGCTGCTGCCGCATGGAGCTCCTGAGGGGTCTTGTATTTCTCAAGCAGGGCCAGGGTGTGGCCTCCCTGTTCCGTCACCTCACGTATCTGAGTGATGGCAACAGGTGCAAACGGTTTGTCTGTTGCAACTAGTACTTTCATCATTGCCAATTTTAATATTTCCTTTCAAATTCCTGCATACATTCCACAAGTGCCCTGACACTCTCAGGTGGCAGTGCATTGTATAGTGAGGCGCGGAAACCGCCTACGGAACGGTGTCCTTCAATGCCAACCATACCCATGGATTTGGCAAAAGCGGCAAACTCTTTCTCAAGCTCCTTGTAGGTTTCGGTCATCACGAAGCACACATTCATCAGAGACCTGTCTTCCGGGTCGGGTACAGTGGCAACGAACAGCTTGTTACGCTCAATCTCATTATAAAGCAGGGCAGCTTTTTCCTGGTTGATCTTCTGCATCGCTGCCACACCACCTTTGTTCTTCAGCCACTCGAGGGTCTTGAGTGCCGCAAAGACAGGAAGAACGGGAGGAGTATTGAACATGGACTCCTTCTCAATATGTGTTTTGTAGTTTAGCATCGTAGGTATTGGCCGTGTAACCTTGCCCAGCACCTCGTCCTTTATTATCACGAAGGTGACGCCGGCAGGAGCCAGGTTCTTCTGTGCCCCGCCGTAAATGATTGAGTATTTTGAAACGTCAACAGGACGACTGAAGATGTCGCTTGACATGTCGGCCACCAGTGGAACGGATACATCCGGGTCTTTTTTCAGTTCAGTGCCGAATATGGTGTTGTTTGTGGTAATGTGAAAGTAATCGGCATCGGCGGGAACAACATAATTCTTCGGTATATAATTGAAGTTTTTGTCTTTTGAAGATGCTACCTCAACAACCTCTCCAAATAACCTGGCCTCTTTCAGGGCCTTACCGGCCCATTCACCTGTATTAAGGTATGCCGCTTTCTTTTCGAGCATATTCATTGGCACCATTGCGAACTGAAGGCTCGCACCACCTCCCACGAAGATTACGGAGTATCCCGTAGGCACGTCAAGAAGTTCCTTTACAGTTGCCACGGCCTGATCCATCACCGCAACAAACTCCTTGCTCCTGTGAGAGACCTCCATAATTGACAGTCCTGTGCCTGCAAAATCCTGAATTGCTTCAATCACTTTCTCATTTGTGTACTGAGGCATGATCGAAGGTCCTGCATAAAAATTGTGCTTTTTCATTTCTGTGAGTTTTAATATTTCGTGTGTTTTCAGTTCGTCATTACTCTCTTCATCGTAATCTTGTACGGTCGCATGCAATACTTACAAAGTTACGAGTCTTTCGTTTCTCAGAACAGGTATAATGGCAGTCACATCAAATGTGTGACAGTACCCGATGCAGTCATCCAGGCCCTTGTCTCTCAGCCTCGATCTCTGGGCTGCTTTTTCAATATACCCGATGATGTCATCCTTTGCCAGGTGCCAGAGATCAACAGCTGCATGCACCGAGTCGCATGCTGTAGTGAACCTTCCGCCCTCCAGAAGCCTTTCTGCTATCGCTCCGGCGCATAACGTATCCTCCAGGTTAAAGCGTTTTTTCCATCCGGCACATATAATGATAACCTTCCGCTGCTGCTGCTCCAGCCAGCTGCAGAGGGCTGAGAAATTAAGGTATGACCCGATGACAACCGCATGACAGTCTGATGCCATCTTCATAATACCTGTACCGTTGGTTGTGCTGTATGCCACGGTCTTTCCTCTTACCTTTTCAGGAGTGAAGTTGAAAGGCGAGTTGCCAAAGTCTGCAAAATCGAGGAGATAGCCGTCGCGTTCGGCGGCAAGGAGATAGCCTTTTTCTTTTAGCGCCCTTGCCTCCTCCACGGTGGCAACGGGAATTATCTCACTGACGCCATTGGCAAATGCTGTGCAGATCGAACTCGTTGCCCTGAGGATATCGATGATAACCACAACAGCCTGTGTGTCTGAATGTGCTTCATACATTGCCGGCGAAAGGCATATTTCGAGGTTGTTTTTCACCGCGGTATCACCTGCGTTCGGTATTTTACTTTTTAAGAAATGGCGGAGCTGTAACCCTGGCTTTCATCTCTTTGCCCCTCACCCGGATGTAAATCTCGCTGTCGTTCTTCCAGTAATCCTTGTTGAGATAAGCCATTCCTATACCCTGTTTCAAAACCGGAGACATTGTTCCTGAGGTTACTTCACCTATAATCTTCCCTGATGCATCAACAACCTCATAATGCTGCCTTGGTATGGCTTTATCGATCATTACAAAACCTTTCAGTCGTCTCGCTGTCCCCTCCTCTTTCTGTCTGAGAAGCAGCGCCCTGTCAATGAAATCCTTGCCAGGCACAAATTTGGTTATCCAGCCCAGTCCGGCTTCAATAGGTGATGTCGTATCATTTATGTCGTTCCCGTAGAGGCAGAATCCCATTTCGAGGCGAAGGGTATCCCTTGCACCAAGCCCGATAGGCTTTATTCCATACTCAGCTCCTGCCCTGAAGACCTCTTCCCACAGGCGGGGAGCATCAGCGTTCCTGACATATATCTCACATCCGCCTGCACCCGTATATCCGGTGGTAGAGAGTATGACATCAGGGATGCCTGCAAACTTGAGGACCTTGAATGTATAGTACTCCATGTCCGTTATCTTCACTGATGTGAGATTCTGCATTGCCTCCAGGGCCAGGGGGCCCTGCACCGCCAGCTGGGCAGTGCCGTCGGAGGCATTATTCATATCATTGCCCGGCCCTGCGGAAATGCCGAACCTTGAAGCATGCTGAACACACCATGCCCAGTCTTTCTCAATGTTTGAGGCATTGACAACAAGGAGGTACTTCTCCCTGCTGAAACGGTACACGAGCAGATCATCCACTATACCACCCTTTCCGTTCGGGAAACATGTGTACTGAACCTTCCCGTCAGTCAGCGCCGAGACATCGTTGCTGGTTACATATTGAAGAAATTCAAGGGCATGCGGACCATTAACCCAGAATTCTCCCATATGCGAAACATCAAAAACGCCTACCTTTTCGCGAACAGTCATATGTTCATCGGTAATACCGGAATATTCAACCGGCATGTTATACCCGGCAAAGGGAATAATCCTTGCTCCGAGAGCCTCATGAAACTTAAGAAAAGGGGTGTTTTTCATAGCATTATGTTTTGTATAGACAACAAAAGTATCATTTTTAACCTGATAAAAACCTGCGATAAATCATTTTTGGATACTCTAATTTTACTTCCTGCATTAACCTGCGGATCATTATTTTTATATTTGTATCATATTCAAACCTGAACCGATGGAATACAAGTCTTTCAATCCGGATTACCTGATGAACGTAAGCGGAGGAGAAACCGAAATAATGGATGAGATCGTTGCGATATTCAGGAGCCAGATACCTGAATTTATCAGTGAAATGAAAAGCCTGTACGGGAGCGGGAAATATAATGAGCTGGGACTGCTTGCCCACAAGGCAAAAGGGTCGGTCACAGTAATGGGAATGGAAGATACAGCAAGAATGCTTAAGGATTTTGAGCTTCAGGCCAAGGCCGGCATTAATCATAACGGTTATCAGGAGTTTATTTCAAGGTTCGAGAAGGATGCGGCCACCGTGCTGGCTGAGATAGACCATTTCATGAGTCAAAAGCACTGATCTGACATGGTATTGTTTGAAAAAATCGACGGGATAGAAGTCATAAGTTTCAACACCGACAGGATCAATGCGCTAAATGTCGGGAACATTAAGCCTCATATAATGAAGTTGTTTGACATACCCTACACCAGAGCTGTCATAGATATGGAGGGTGTCAGCTATCTTGACAGCACCGGCTTTGCAATGTTTCTGCATCTCCTGCGTGTCTCACGCTCAAACTACTGCTCTTTCAGACTATGCTCCCTGACCCCTCGTGCCAGGGAACTGTTTGAACTGCTGCATCTTCATACAGCCCTTGAAATATATCCTGACCGGCAGTCGTGCCTCGAGAGTTACCTGCGCAACGGGCCTTATTGACTGTTATCAAATACAACAGTTCCTGTCCTGACATCTATTCTGACAATCTCCTTTATCTCCTCAGGTGTCATGTCAGAATGACAGACTCGAAATATTTTAGGATTTCTCGCATTGAAATATTATTTTCAGCCTTTGTTTATCTACGGATTGATACTGCTGCCTGATGAATGAAAAGATACTTAATACCCTGATGCACCTCTTTGCCATCATTGCCCCGGCACAGGGCAGTGAGACGGATAGGCGCAGGGTTGTTGAGTCGTTTCTCCGCCCGCAGCTGAACCAGGAAGGTGTTGATGCTTATCTGAAGATCTTTGATAACTATTATGCCGAAGCCCAGCAGAGGCTTAAGAAAGGGAACGAGGCAAGACGCAATGCGGCAATCTCCGTCCGGATCATCAAGATTTGTTTTGATATCGGAGCTCAGCTCACTCTGAATCAGAAGATTATAGTTCTCGTTCAGCTACTTGAATACTGCCGTTCAGACGGGTCAGAGGTAAGCACCACCGAACTTGAGTTCATTGTTACCGCTGCTGAAGGATTTAATGTCACCCGCGAAGATTATCAGCTCATTGAGACTTTTGTGCTTTCAAAAAGATCCGATGTGCCAGAATCTCCTCAGATACTGGTCATTGACAATAAACGGGAGCATGAATTCACCAGGACCAGGCATATCTGCAATGAGTCGATCAGGGGACAGGTCAGGGTGTTGAACCTGGCGCAGGCAGACATGCTCTTCATCAGGTCATTCGGAACAGGCGAGCTGTTGCTCAGCGGCCAGCTGAGGCATGAGGACAAGGTATACCTGTTTGAGAGAGGCGCTTCACTCAAGTACATGAGCAGCAAGCCCATTTATTACTCCGAGGTCATAAGGCACTTTCTCGACGAAAAAGCCCTCGCATCACGAGTGGTGTTTGAAGTCAGGGAGATAGAATACAAGTTCAAGGGTGGTTTCGTAGGACTAAACACAATTAGCTTTACCGAAGAGTCGGGACGTCTCGTTGGAATAATGGGTGCATCCGGAGCAGGCAAGTCGACACTCCTTGGCGTTCTGAACGGAATGAACCGACCTGACAGCGGTGTAGTCCTGATTAACGGGGTGAATATTCATGACGAAGCGGATAAGGTCAAAGGGCTGATAGGGTACGTCTCACAGGATGATCTCCTGATTGAGGAGCTTACTGTCTTTGACAACCTCTTTTACAACGCCAAGCTCTGTTTCGGCAATCTCAATGATGCGGAGATAACACGCAAAGTGGAAGATGTGCTTCACAGCCTTGGCCTCTTCGAGATCAAGGACATGAAGGTTGGCACTCCGCTGAACAAGAAGATTTCAGGAGGACAGCGCAAAAGACTGAATATCTCTCTGGAACTGATCAGGGAACCGTCAATACTATTCCTTGACGAACCCACGTCAGGTCTCTCATCACTCGATTCAGAGAACATACTTGACCTTCTCAATGACCTCAAGCTGAAGGGAAAGCTGATCTTCATCGTGATCCATCAGCCTTCGTCAGATATCTTCAAGATGTTTGACAAGCTGATTTTCCTTGACACCGGAGGCCATATGATATATTATGGA
>JAKEGI010000039.1 GCA_022615595.1 Bacteroidales bacterium
CCATGAATGTGGCTACTATCTCGATAAGGTCAAAGTTCATTTGATAAATTTTTGCAAAGGTAGTAAATTGAGGAGCAAGGAGCAAGCTTTGCCCACCGTAGCCTTGGCGAAGGTGGGGAGCTCAGGGCGCAGGGCTCAGGGCGCAGGGCGCAGAGCATGGAGCAGGGAGCGGAGGGGGGAAGAGGAGAATGGGAGAAAGGGGGAAGAGGAGAATGGGAGAAAGGGGGAAGAGGAGAATGGGAGAAAGGGGGAAGACTGCATGACCGCAAGACAAAAAAAGGGCCACTGCAGCAGCGACCCTTTTAGTATTGCGAAGCAGGCTGATATTACTGCCTGATATCCATCTCTTTCAGAATGTGACCGGCACCGGAATAGATGTCAATGACCCATAGCACATAGCGGATATCGACATTGATACATCTCTGCAGATCAGGTTCGAAGGCGATGTTGCCTGTCATTGCTTCCCAGTTGCCGTCAAAGGCAAGACCGATGAGCTCACCGTTGCCATTGATGACCGGGCTGCCTGAGTTGCCACCGGTGATGTCATTATCTGTGATGAAGCATACCGGCATATGACCTTCAGGTGCAGCATATCTGCCGAACTCTTTCTTGTTGTACAGCTCGAACATCCGCTCGGGCAGGTCAAACTCATAGTCGTCCTCCTTGTATTTCTGGATGACACCGTCAAGGGTCGTGTACCAGCTGTAATGCACTGCGTCATAAGGATAGTAATCAAGCACCTTGCCGTAGGTGAGTCTCATGGTGAAGTTGGCATCAGGATACTGCGTCTTGTCAGGTGCATACTCCATCACGCCGGCCAGGTACGTACGCTGTCCCTTTGAAAGGTCAGCACTGAAACCGGCAAGGTCTTTCTGAAGTGTTGTACCTACAGCTGATATTGATTTTGCAGTAATGAATGCAGGGTCTTTTGAAAGGACCTTGATGTCAGGTTTTGCAAGGAAGGCCTTGAGTTTATCGGGAGTGGTAAAGAGAGACTTAGTGAACATGTCATCTACGAATGCGTCAATGTTGCCTTTGAACTTCTTGTCGATAGTGGCATAGAAGTCAGGCCAGTATTTCGGATCGATGTCAGCCTTGTAGAGTTTGATCATCGCCTTGGTCACTTTTCTGTCAGTCGGGTAATTGTAATCGCCGTAGAAGTTATCAAGGTTCTTTGACATCCTGCCGGTCATATCGGCTACCTTGTCGGCTTCACCTTTAGTCAGAGCCTCTTCCAGTGCTGTCATCTGTGATGCAAAGGCGATCATCTCGCATGAACCCCTGAAGGTCTCGTTGAGGTACTGCTGAACGTTGTATTTCTCTGCCCTGTTCTTAACGGCATCCTCAATGAGTGAGAGGGCGTTGCCGTACTTCTCGGTACGGGCGGCATCAGCCTTCACCCATTTCATGAACTCAGCCTCGAAGGCTGCCTTTTTGGAGGCTGTGCGTAGTCTTTCAAGACCTTCGTTCTGACCGATCGAGAACTTCCAGTAGTTTGATGAACCTGCGTACTTTGAAGAGTACTGGATGTTGACTTTCGGGTCGGCCATCATATCTTCCATCCAAATCTCCTGGCGTGCATCGCGGATCTTGATCCTGTTGGCATTGGTGATCTTCATTGCCTCGTCGACCTCGTATGAGGTCATATACCTGGTGGTGCCACCAGGGTAGCCCATCACCATGGCGAAGTCATTCTTCTGCAGTGGTTTGATGGATATCGGCAGGAAATGCTTTGGCTTGAGAGGGACATTATCTGCTGAGTACTGTGCAGGCTTGCCATCGGGGCTCATATATACCCTGAATACGCTGAAGTCGCCTGTGTGGCGTGGCCACATCCAGTTGTCGGTATCATGACCGAACTTGCCTATTGAGTTGGGCGGGGTGCCGACGAGTCTTACATCACTGTAGATCTCGTAAACGAGAAGGAAGTACTGGTTACCGCCATAGAAAGCCTGGACCTGTGCACGGTAGTGGTTTCCCTTGGTGGCCTCTGCCGTGATGACAGCGTTCTCAGCCATCAGCGCCTCGCGGCGTTCTGCTTCTGTCATTGCAGGCGTGACTTTACCGAGCATGCGAGAGGTCATGTCTTCGATGCGCACCAGGAAGCTGACACTCAGGCCCGGGTTGGGAAGCTCCTCTGCGCGGGTCATTGCCCAGAAGCCGTTGTTGAGGTAGTCGTGCTCGACGGTACTGTGATTCTGTATCTGACCGTAGCCGCAATGGTGGTTTGTAAGCAGGAGGCCTTCAGCCGATACTATCTCAGCGGTACATCCTCCGCCGAAAATGACGATAGCATCTTTCAGGCTTGCCTGGTTGAGGCTGTAGATATCCTCAGCAGTGAGTTTCAGACCCATCTCAGTCATGGTGCCGATGTTCAGCTTCTCGAGCAGGGGAAGGATCCACATTCCCTCATCAGCCTTTGCCCTTGATCCGGCGAAGGTGATAAGGATGATAATGATTGCAAATAGTTTTCTCATGAGTTATAATATTGATTGTTTTTAGCAAAGGGCCAAAGATATTAATTTACTGATTGCGGAATGATGACTTTAACATTTTATAAGAAACGGAGTTCGGATTGCATCTCCCTGAGGTTAAATGTGAGTCTGTGGTAAGGTGTGATGCCGTGTTCCATTATTGCCCTGCGGTGTCCGGGGGTTGGATAGCCTTTGTTCTGGCGCCAGCCGTACCGGGGGAAGAGGAGGTCAAGTTCTTCCATGAAGCGGTCACGTTCTGTCTTGGCGAGTATTGAGGCGGCAGCGATAGAGAGGTATGTGGCGTCGCCGCGGATTATTGTTTGATAGGGGATCTTTTCATAGGGATAGAACCGATTGCCGTCGATAAGTAGGAGCTGGGGCTGGGGTGTCAGTCGGGCTATTGCCCTGTGCATGGCTGTTATTGAAGCCCTGAGGATATTCATTGTGTCTATCTCGCTGTTGGTGCATGAGGCTATCTCCCAGGCTATTGCGTCGGAGATGATCTCATGGCGGAGTTTTTCGCGTTGTGGTGGTGAGAGTTTTTTGGAGTCGTTGAGGGTTTTGTTGCGGTAGTCTTCTGGCAGTATGACAGCGGCGGCGAAGACGGGGCCGGCGAGGCAACCGCGGCCTGCCTCGTCGCAGCCGGCCTCTGTCAGGCCGGGTTTGTAGTATTGTTTAAGCATCACAGGTTGTTTTTCGTCGCGTTGATGATGCAGTCCCACATTTTTGTTGCGGCGTTGTCCCATGAGTATCGTCGGGAGTTTATGATGCCTTGTTCGGAGAGGTGGCGGCGCAGCGCCTCGTCGGAGACGAGGTGGGCCATAGCTGCGGCTATGGCCTCTGCGCCGGCGGGGCCGGCGCAGAGCGCTGCGCCGCCACTAACCTCCGGCAACGACGAGGTGTCAGAGAGGATACACGGCGTGCCACACCGCTGTGCCTCCACCACCGGTATCCCAAAACCCTCGAACCACGGAACGAAGAGAAGAGCCTCCGCCCCGCCATATAACCTTCTTAGTTCATCACGACCTACAGAGCCGGTAAAGAGTATATCCTCACTGTAAGGAGAATCCTTTACAGCACGGTCGATAGCCCCCGTAAGGTACAGCCTCCTGCCCGCAAGCAACAGCCTGTGATCACTCCCGCTATCTCTCCTGAAGATCCCGTAAGCCTTTATCACAGTCTCGACATTCTTCCTCGGTGAGAAATTGCTGACGAAAAGAAAATAGGGCCTCCCGCCGCTATGTTCCCTTCTCGTCTCCTCCGTCTCACCCTGCAGCGGCGGCGAAAATATCTCCGCCACACCGTTGGGAACGACATCAATCTTGCCACGGTCGATGCCATAGGTCCGCGAGATGTCTCCGGCAGAGAACTCTGACACCGTGGCTACCCTCACCGCCCTGGCTGCAAAGAGCGGGAAATAATGACGGTAATACATTCGCTCCGGCCACGGTATGTCACCGGGACGATGCTCATGGTTCAGGTCATGTATCACCGTGATGCAGGGAACAGGAGTGCGCAGCGGCATCAGTCCGTCAGGAGCAATATACAGGTCAGCTTTTACTCTCCTGAGCACACCCGGAAGCAGCATCTCATGCCAGACATACCAGATCGCAGGGTGCACGTTGCGCAGCGGTACGGTTATATACTCAATATTGTCACCGGCGAGAGGCAAAATGTCATATCTCCTGTCACTGATCAGAATGAACCTGTGCTCCGGATGATCAGCAATGAGCCTCCTGATTACCTCATGGGTGAACCAGCCGATACCATCTATTGGTACCTTCTTCAGCGTTCGGGCATTAATAGCAATAACCATCTTGTAACCTTTACCCGGGTACAAATGTGCAAATAACTTGCAGTAATTCTATTGCCATTAACCCTGAAACGGTTCCTCCCCGGTCAATTTTAACGATTTAAACAGACTCTGTTGAATGTAAAGATTTTATTGTGATATTTGTAGAAGTGCATCTGTTGATCTGGTAAACTGCAATACTGTAATAATGAAAATCCGGGGGAGGGGCCTTTCAGAGGAGGCGAAGTATCGGTCACTGTTTGAGAACGTCAGGGAGGGCATATACCAGAGTACCCCTGACGGTAAGATCATAACCGCTAACCCTGCTCTTGTCAGCATGCTCGGGTATGAGAGCGAGGAGGAGCTGAAGAGCCTCCATATCGCACGTGACCTTTACGTCAATCCTGACGATCGCGAGAGACTGCTTGATGAGTTGGTAGAGAGCAGTACAGACGGTGATATCGAACTGTGGCTGAAACGCAAGGACGGTACTGAGATCTGTGTCCTGGAGCACTCTCATCCTGTGTGTGATGACCAGGGAGAGGTGCTTTATTTCGAGGGGGCGATGACAGACATTACCCGGAGAAGGAGGGATGCTAATCTGCTGCGCGAGAGTGCTGACAGCTACAGGGCTCTGTTCAACAGCATTACCAGCGCCATGTATATCCTCAACAGGCAGGGGAAGTTCGTGAATGTCAATGACGGAGCGGTGCTCATGTATGGTTATGACCGTGATTTCTTCATCGGAAAGACGCCTGAGTTCCTTAGTGTTCCGGGAAGAAACGACATGAGGGAGGTAATGAGAATGATCGCGGAGGCCTTCTCGGGCACCCCGCAGAGATTCGAATTCTGGGGATTGAGGAAGAACGGAGAGGTATTCCCCAAGGAGGTCAGCCTGTTCAGGACAACCTATTTTGGAGAAGAGGCAATCATTGCTATCGGCGTCGATATCACCGAAAGGAAGAGGGTGGCAGAGGAGCTGCGGATACACAGCGAGCAACTGCAGAGAATAATCGACCTGGTGCCCAGCTATATATTTGCCAAGGACATTGACGGCCGCTTTATCCTTACCAATAAGGCACTGGCAAGCGTCTTCGGGATGCGGCCATCTGAGACTCAGGGGAAAACGGATGCTGATTACGGTGCCAGCCCCGAGCAGGTAGAGTGGTACCGTAATGCTGACATGAAAGTCATCGAGAAAGGCATACCTGTAATGATACCTGAGGAGCAGGTGCTACGTGAGGACGGCTCGCTGGGATGGTTCCAGACAGTGAAGATACCATATATCCATCCCGGGTATGAGAAACCGGCCATTCTGGGTGTTGCAACCGATATCACAATGAGAAAGGAGGCCGAGGATGAGCTCCGCAGGAGCGAGGAGCGGTTCAGGAAGCTCTTCGAATCACACTCGGCCGTAAAGCTGATAATAAATCCGGCAGACGGATCAGTAATCGATGCTAACCTTGCAGCCGCAGAGTTCTACGGCTGGCCTGCCGAGAGGCTCAGGAAGATGAAGATATATGATATTACCACAATGTCCCAGAGCAGTGTTGATGAACTGATGAAGGTTGTGGTCGATAAGCGGAGCATCAGGTTCGAGTCAAATCACAGGCTTGCTGACGGAAGCATACGTGAGGTGGAGGTCTTCTCCAGCAGGGTGGAGATTGACGGCAAAGATCTCCTGCATTCGATCATTCATGACATCACGGATAAGAAGAAGATACTGCTCGATCTCATCGCAGCAAAGGAAAAGGCAGAGGAGAGCGACAGGCTCAAGACGGCGTTCCTTCATAATATATCACATGAGATAAGAACGCCTCTGAATGCCATTGTGGGTTTCACCGGCCTTCTTGATACCCCCGGCCTGTCAGATGATACCCGCCGGCATTACATTGAAATGGTCAGCCAGAGCAGCAGCCAGCTCCTGTCGATAATATCTGACATTGTCGAGATCTCCAATATCGAGACAGGCCAGACCAGGCTCTCTGTGACAGAGACAAACGTCAACAGAATCCTCGTCAGCGCTTATGATCTCTTCTCTATGCAGGCAGGACAGAAAAAGCTGAGGCTCTCCTTCAGCAGAAACCTCTCTGATCACAAAGCAGTTATTATGACAGACGGAACGAAACTCCTGCAGGTACTGTCAAATCTCATCAGCAATGCCATTAAATTTACCGCTGCCGGGTCTGTATCATACGGTTACAATCTGAAGGGGAGTGACCTGGAGTTCTTTGTGTCAGACACCGGGATCGGCATACCCCATGAACAGAGTGCAAGGATCTTCGAACGATTCTACCAGATTGAAGACCTCAAAAGCACAAAGACGGCGGGAACGGGACTGGGTCTCACAATCTCAAGGGCATTTGTTGAGTTGCTCGGAGGAACCATCCGGCTTGATTCAACCCCGGGGCAGGGCAGCACCTTTTACTTTACCGTACCTTACGCAGAATCTTCAGGCGGTATGGCATCGGTTGACGCTAAGGTATAGAACAGAGGTGAAGAGAAGGTTTCTTGTAAATATTATTTTCCTTATTTCTGTAAGTGTGCTGGTCAAGGCCTTCTGGGTTCTGGCTGTTGACCGCTCTGTGCAGAATGTGGCAGGGGAGGAGGCTTATGGGTTCTATTTCTCACTCTTCAGCTACTCTGTGCTCTTCACGCTGCTGCTCGATATGGGGCTGTCGGGATTCAACAACAGGGCTGTGTCAGCCGATCCCGGGCGGGTAAGACTCTATTTTGGGAACGTGCTGCTGCTGCGGCTTTCGCTCACAGCAGCATATTTTGCAGTCACACTGGCGGTCGCATGGGCGATGGGCTATTCGCCTGACCAGATGTCAATGCTTCTTGTGCTGATGTTTAACCAGGTAATGGCATCACTTACCCTCTGGCTGAGGTCGAACATAAGCGGCATGCAGTACCTGTTTCTCGACAGCATCCTCTCAGTGGCTGACAGGCTGGTAATGATTGTCATCTGTTCACTTCTTCTCTGGGGAGGTGTTACCTCCGGACCCTTCAGGATAGAATGGTTCGTATGGTCGCAGACGGCAGCATATTTCACCGTGATGGTTATGTCATTCATGATCGTGATCCGCAGGGGAGGGGTCTCAGAGGTGAGACCCGATCGCGCCGTTCTGAAAAGCATAATTATTTCAGGGCTGCCATATGCTGTCGTGGCCTTCGCCATGACACTCTACTGGCGCACTGACACGGTCCTGATTGAACGGTTGTTGCCTGACGGAGCCAGGGAGGCCGGCAACTATGCCCAGGCATTCAGGCTCTTTGATGCCTTTGCGATGATACCGGTCATGTTCGGAGGTCTCCTGCTGCCGATACTATCGAGGGAACTGGCTGAGGATAATGACGTTCGTGCCCTTGCCACAACAGCGGCAAGATCACTGCTGC
>JAKEGI010000288.1 GCA_022615595.1 Bacteroidales bacterium
GAGCAACGAGGGGATTGGCATTCGTTACGCATATTCCAATCATATCGTGTTCAAGGGCCATCATGGCATAGTAGCCTGCAATGCCAAAATGGTTCGAGTTGCGTGTTGCAACCCACCCTGTGCCGGTCGATGCAGCCTTTTCTATGGCCAGTTGCATAGACCGCATACCGGCAACCATGCCAAAGCATCTGTCGCCGTCAACAACTGCCGTAGAGGGGGTCTCATGCACAACCCTGACATGAGGAGTGGCATTGACCCTGCCGCTCTTCCACAGCTCATAGTACTCTTTTATCCGTATCATGCCATGGGATGCGTGGTCACGGAGCTCAGCCGCAACGAGCACCTTCGCCACAGCATCGGCATCCTCACGGCTGCATCCGAGACGCATGAATATGCCCGTCGTGAATTCCTGAAGGTAATTATGGTCGTACATGTTAGTCTGAATGTCTTCGGTCTTCGGTCTTCGGTCTTCGGTCAATACTTACTTCTTAAAGCCTCACTACTGCCTACGGCCTACTGCCTGAATTCTTATATTTTAACTTTTTCTGAAGGTATAATGTGCTGCAGCCTGGGCGGTAGGCGTAATCACCACGTCATTTATGCATACATGGGGCGGAAGCGTGGCACAATAGAATATTACCTTGGCAATGTCCTCGCCTGTGAGGGGTTGGACGCCGCTGTATACCGAAGCAGCTCTCTCCTTATCTCCCCTGAACCTGACAAGAGAGAACTCCGTCTCTGTCATGCCGGGAGCAACGTTTGTTACCTTGATATTGTGTTTCACCATATCAATGCGCATACCCCTGGAGATGGCATCAACAGCATGTTTTGACCCGCAGTAGACAGCACCGTTCTCATACACCTCCTTGCCGGCGATTGAGGAGATGTTTATTATGTGGCCTGATCCTCTTTTTACCATGCCAGGCGCTATTGCCCGTGTCACATACAGCAATCCCTTGATATTCGTGTCAATCATCTGATCCCAGTCATCCCTGTCCCCTTCGTCGATATGATTCAGGCCTGCTGCCAGTCCCGCATTGTTGACCAGAATATCTATGTTGCACCAATCCTCAGGCAGGTGCCCGAGATGCTTGTCCACCTGCTTCCTGTCACGGACATCAAAACAGAGAGGCAGAACATCAATACCATACTCCTGAACCAGATGCTCGGCCAGTTCATGGAGACGATCCTTCCTTCTCCCGGTTATAATCAGACGGTTAGTTGCCTCAGCAAATTTAATGGCGGTGGCTTCACCAATGCCAGAAGTAGCACCTGTAACCAGAACAGTCTTTCTCATAAGTTAAGTTTTTAAGAGAAGTAAAAATAATCAATATTGTGGGTATCTTTGGCGTTCCAGTTCAAAATGATGGATGATTTAAATCAGGTTCGGGGAGCATCCAGGGACAAGGTTGAAGCTATGTTTGACTCAATCTCACATCGTTATGACCTGCTGAACCGTCTCCTCTCGCTTGGTACTGACAGACGCTGGAGAAGGCGTGCAGTCAATGTTATCGGGGAGCACATCAAGGCATCAAGGATACTTGACGTGGCAACCGGCACGGGGGACCTTGCTATTGAGGCCTTGAGACTTTGTCCGGATCAGATCACTGGCATTGATATCAGTGAAAAGATGCTGGCTGCCGGTAGGGAAAAGATTGACAGGCAGGGGCATACGGACAAGATCAGGCTGATCAAAGGTGATTCTGCAAAGATTTTGTTTCCTGATCACTCATTTGATGCTGTGATGTCAGCCTTCGGAGTGCGCAATTTTGAGAATACAGTTACCGGTCTTGAGGAGATGCTCAGGGTAGTGCGGCCGGGAGGGATGATTATGGTGCTCGAGTTTTCGAGACCTTCATGGTTTCCCCTGAGACAGTTATATGGCTTCTATTTTACCAGGATACTCCCCTGGATCGGGAGAAAAGTTTCAGGTGATCCTGAGGCCTATACCTACCTGCCTGATTCGGTAATGGCATTCCCTGACAATGATGACTTTCTGGCACTTTTGCTGAAAGTTGGCTTCACAGGTGCGCGACAGCGCAAACTGAGTGGCGGGATAGCCAGTATATACTACGCTTTCAGACCATGAGCTTGCCGGAATACAATAAATTTCCATATTTGCGTTTTTAAGATAGACCCTCATATCGTGCTTAAAAGATCAATCATATTACTCCTGTTGCTGCCACCCTTTGTTCTGTCAGCCCAGAAAGCCAAACCCAAGAATGACTCAAACTATGATGAGCGCATGCTTCACTTCGGGTTCAGCATGGGTCTGAATACGATGGATTTCAATATCAAGCTGTCAGACGAGGCCATAGCCAATGAATGGACCGTTGAGGCAGTGAACCTTAAACCCGGTATCAATATACAGATAGTCACCGACTTCAGGCCATCGACCTACCTTGACATCAGGTTTCTGCCCGGTGTCTCGTTCGGACAGCGAAATATTAACTTTTACGATAAAGACGGGGTGATGATAGATGACGGGCAGAAACTTGAATCATCCTTTCTGGAATTTCCTCTCTTACTGAAATACAAGGGCATGCGGCTTAATAATTCAAGGCCGTATATCATCGGCGGGTTGAATTTCAGGTATGATCTCGCCGGTAAGAAGGATTATGATGAGCAGGAAGAAATCTATCTGAGGCTGAACAGAGCCGACCTTTATTACGAGGCAGGCGCAGGGATTGATATTTATCTTCCATATTTCAAGCTTACAATAGAAGCGAAGATGTCGAACGGTCTGCGTGACATCCTTGTTCATGAACCTGCCCCCGGATTTCCTCAATACGCAAACGCCATTGAATCAATGCGTTCGCAGATATGGATACTCTCCTTCCATTTTGAATGAA
>JAKEGI010000289.1 GCA_022615595.1 Bacteroidales bacterium
GATCTACGGGGCTCTTACAGGCATAATGGTGGTCATAATAAGGGTATTCAACCCTGCATACCCGGAGGGAACCATGCTGGCCATACTCCTGATGAACGTCTTCGCACCGCTCATTGACCATTTTGTTGTTAATGCCAATATCAACAGAAGACTTAAAAGAGTAAAGACAACTTAAAAGCCAACAGGATGAAAGATTTCAGCAACAGATATATTTTCATTTTCTCGGTGGTGATGGTTGTCTCCGTCGCCGTGCTGCTGTCACTGACGGCGCTGCTGCTGCAGCCCAGGCAGGAGAAGAACGTTGAAGTAGAGAAAAAGATAAATATTCTCTCGTCGATAAATGTCATATCAACAAAGATTGATGCAGTGACTCTATATGACAAGTATATCAGGGAGAGTTTCGTTATTAACACTGATGGTCAGCACATTGAAGGGGTTGATGCTTTTACAGTCTCGCTCCGTGCGGAGCAAAAGAAGCCTCTTGAACAGCAATACCTTCCTGTGTTCACTGCGGTGATGGACAACGGTGATACCCTTCATATCCTGCCTCTCGAAGGTAAGGGGCTCTGGGGCCCCATATGGGGTTATGTGGCTCTGAAACCTGACATGAACACCATTGCCGGCGCTACATTTGACCATAAGGGTGAGACACCGGGGCTGGGTGCCGAGATTAATACAACCGAGTTCGAGAACCAGTTCCTTGAGAAGAGTATATATGAAGGCGGAAGGTTTGTCTCAGTGGCAGTAGTCAAAGGAGGTGCAGACAGGTCTGACAGGCATGAGGTTGACGGCATCTCAGGCGGCACGATAACAAGCAAGGGGCTGGAGGCGATGCTGCGCGAGGGCCTTGTCAAGTATGAAAAGTATTTTGCAGATAACAGGAAGTAGATATGGAAAACGTTGAAAAGGAGCCGTTACTGTCGGCAAAGAATATAAAGCTTATGTCTAACCCGCTGGGGCAGGAGAACCCTATCACGGTGCAGGTGCTGGGTATCTGCTCCGCACTTGCGGTGACGGTTAAGATGAAGCCTGCAATAGTGATGGCTATTTCGGTAATGGTGGTGCTTGCCGTCTCAAACGTGGTCATCTCCGCAATGCGCAAGTCGGTGCCGGGAAGGATCAGGATCATTGTGCAGCTCGTCGTCATCGCCACAATGGTAATCATTGTCGATCAGGTCCTTAAAGCCTTTGCCTTTGAGGTCAGCAAACAGCTCTCCGTTTTCGTGGGGCTGATCATCACCAACTGTATAATCATGGGTCGTCTTGAGGCTTTTGCCCTGGCAAATAAGCCATGGCCTGCCTTTCTTGACGGTCTGGGTAACGCCGGAGGGTACGGTCTGATACTCATTATTGTATCGTTTTTACGTGAGCTATTCGGCAGCGGCACTTTGCTGGGTTTCCCGGTGATGGAGAAACTGGGAGTGTACAAGACCGGATACGAGGACAACGGGATGATGATTCTTCCGCCAATGGCGCTCATCGTGGTTGGCCTCATCATCTGGTTTCAGCGAAGCAGAAACAAGTCACTTATTGAAACAAGATAGCACATAAGGAGATGGAAAACCTGTTAAATATATTTGTCAAGTCGATCTTTATAGACAACATGATCTTTGCCTACTTTCTGGGTATGTGCTCATACCTGGCAGTGTCAAAGACTGTAAAGACCTCGATGGGGCTGGGGTTAGCGGTGATCTTCGTGCTGCTTATAACCGTGCCTGTCAATTACCTTCTTGAAGTATATGTCCTGAAGAAGGGTGCACTGGTATGGATCAGTGACAGCTTCGCAACAGTTGACCTGAGCTTTCTTTCCTTCATCATGTTCATCGCCATCATTGCCTCCATCGTGCAGTTGGTCGAGATGTTCATAGAAAAGTTCAGTCCTGCCCTTTACAACTCACTGGGTATCTTCCTTCCGCTTATTGCAGTTAACTGCGCAATACTCGGTGCTGCGCTTTTCATGCAGGAGAGGGAGTACTCAAGCATTGCAGAGGCAACGTCCTTCGGTCTCGGATCGGGGGTAGGGTGGCTGCTGGCTATAGTGGCTCTGGCGGCCATAAGGGAGAAGATGCGTTACTCGAACGTGCCCGCACCGTTGAGAGGGCTCGGAATAACATTTATACTTACAGGACTGATGGGGATTGCATTCATGAGCTTCCTCGGTATCACACTTTAATGAAATCTGAACAGACATGATATTAGGATTATCTATTGCAGGCACCGTTCTTATCAGCGTCGCAGTCTTCGTGCTGGTGATGATCATGCTGGTCGTGGTGCTGCTCTATGCGAGACAGAAACTGACGCCGCAGGGTGACGTGACACTGAAGATCAATGACCGTGAGATGATAGTATCACCCGGTTCAAACCTGCTCTCGACACTGTCAGGCAACGGCATCTTCCTTCCTTCAGCATGCGGAGGAGGTGGCACCTGTGGAATGTGCAAGTGCCAGATAACTGAGGGTGGCGGTTCTATCCTGCCCACGGAGACCGGTTTCTTCACACGCCGTGAGCAGCATGACCATTGGCGCCTGGGATGCCAGGTGAAGGTGCGTGAGAACATGACACTGCATGTTCCTGAAGCGGTGCTCGGTATCAGGAAGTGGGAGTGCGAGGTTGTATCGAACAGGAATGTGGCTACGTTCATTAAAGAGTTTGTGGTTAAACTGCCTGAAGGCGGGGATCTTACATTCAAGTCAGGCGAATATATACAGATCGATGTGCCTAAATATGAAGCTGACTTCGCCAGGGATATCGATATTGAGGAGGAATACAGACCCGACTGGGATAAGTACCATATGTGGGACCTGAAGATTAAGAACAGGGAGGAGACATACAGGGCATATTCGATGGCCAACTATCCTGCCGAAAAAAACCTTATCATACTCAACATACGTATTGCCTCACCGCCGTGGGACAATGCGAAGAACCATTTTATGAACGTCCCTCCCGGGATTTGCTCTTCCTATATCTTCTCGCGCAAACCGGGTGACAAGGTGATGATATCAGGTCCTTACGGCGATTTCCACATTAAGGATACAGAGAAGGAGATGATATACATCGGCGGAGGAGCCGGCATGGCACCGTTGCGGTCGCATATTTTCCACCTTCTCAAGACACTGAAGTCAGGAAGGAAGATTTCATACTGGTACGGTGCGAGGTCGCTCCGGGAGGTCTTCTATGAAGATGAGTTCAGGGCTTTGGAGAAAAAGTTCCCGAACTTCAAATTCAATCTGGCTCTTTCGGAGGCTCTTCCGGAGGATAACTGGACTGGTTACACCGGATTCATTCACCAGGTGCTGTTGGACGAATACCTGGGCAAGAATGAGGAGCCGGAGGAGATAGAGTATTATCTCTGTGGCCCGCCGATGATGAACTCTGCCGTGCTGAAGATGCTTGATAACCTCGGTATACCGAATGAGGCGATAGCCTTTGATGATTTCGGAGGCTAGGGGCAGGGGGCAAGGTGCAAGAAGAATGAGTTAAATAGAAATTTCCCCTCCTGAGTCAGGAGGGGTGTCCCGATGAAATCGGAACGGGGTGGTATGTCAGTATGAGAATAGCAATTATAATTTTTCTGCTTGCGCTCTGTCTTAAAGGCTGCAGCGCTTCCGCTGAGTATGTCGAGATCAACGGCCTGACCCAGGGAACTACCTATCACATTGTAGCTGATATTAGCCCGGGCCTCGATGCCGGTGAACTACGCGGAGAGATCGAGACTCTGCTGAAAGAGATAGACAACTCACTCTCAATATATAATGACTCATCAGTCATCTCCCTTATTAACAGAAACGTAAGTGACATGACTGACACCCTCTTTCGTGAGGTATTCAGAACCTCGGCAGAGGTGTGGGAACAGAGCGGAGGGTTATTTGACATAACCGTTGGACCGCTGGTGAAGTCCTGGGGGTTTGGCCCTGATGCTATCAAACGGTTTGACGAGACGATGCTCGATTCGCTGCTTGCATTGGTTGGTATGCAGAAGATAAGACTTGAAGGTGAGCGCCTGGTAAAATCTGACCCTGATATTTTCATAGACATGAATGCCATTGCCCAGGGGTATACGGTTGATCTTATTGTAAAACAGCTCGCGGGTTTGGGTATTGACGACTGCCTGGTAGAGGTAGGCGGTGAGGTGCGTACAGCTGGTGACAAAGGGGGCCAGGGATGGCGGATAGGTATCGACACTCCTGCTGACGGCA
>JAKEGI010000290.1 GCA_022615595.1 Bacteroidales bacterium
CTTGTTGTATATAATGGCCCCGTAAAGTGAGCCTGCATTTTTCAGGTTGTCAAGCTGCTGGATAACAGGATTGGAACCGCGGGTACGGTCAACAGAATATGCTGCCGGGTACCTGGAGAGAAAGAAGCGCAGGTCGTGATTGATATCGGGAAAATCCGGATTGACAATCTTGTCGGCCATGTATCCTGCGAATACCTCCTTCAGCCATACATCATCAAACCATTTCATGGTGACCAGGTCGCCAAACCAGATATGCGATGTCTCATGGGCAATCAGCGAGGCACGAGATAACTTTTCATTGAGAGTGGGTGACTCTTCGAGCAGGAGGGATGAGGCGCGGTAGAATATTGAACCCGGGTGCTCCATGCCACTGTACTGGAATGACGGGATCAGCACGAACCCGAATTTGTCAAACGGATATATGATATCTGAATATCTCTCAAGCCACCTGATCGAGCTCAGATGAAGACGGAAGATCTCGTCTGCGTTATTTTCAATATAACCGCGACGGGTCTCACGGTGAAGCATCTCCATCCTGACACCATCGATCTCTTTTTCAATGAGATCAAATTTGCCGGCAGCAAAGGCAAAGAGATAGGTGCTGATGGGTTTAGTCTCGGAAAAACGTATTCTGACCCTATTCCCGGTTGTATCACTGCTGATGGCCGGACTGTTTGACATAGCACGGTAGTTGAGTGGGATGTCAAGTGTGAGATTATATCGGGCTTTGATATCAGGCTGGTCAATGCAGGGAAATGCTGTTGAGGCACGGTCAGGAACGAAAAGAGTATACAGGAAATCATCGTTGCGGTTAAGAGACATGTCGCCTGCACGGAATTTTATTTCAATCTTGTTGTAGCTTCTCTTGAGATATTGTGCAGAGATCTTAATGTGTCCGCTGTTAATTTCCGGGGGAATAGTCTTGCCATTGACAACCAAAGATTTAAGGTGCTCTCCGGTTGCCCTGAAATCAAGCAGCAGTGGTTCACTCTTTGAGCTAAGGGTAAATTCAATTATAGCCTGGCCTTCGATCGGTTCTTCCTTTGCTGCAGGAATGGTAAAGGAGAGCCTGTAGCTGACATCTTTAATTGTTGCTTTCCTGTAGACTGCAAGGAGCCTCGATACCCCCTCCTCACCGTATTTTGCCTCGTCAATGGGTCTGCATGACCCTGCAGACATTGCAGCAATTGTTATCAGCAGAATTAAGACTGGATGTGAAAGGATTTTCTTCATTGATACCTTGATTGCATTACTCAAAGATAATCAATGAAGGGGAACCCTGCTTTCCTGCCACCGGGCATTGACGGCCGGATTATCAGTCTGTAACTTTTACTGCCTTGTCCTCACTCTGCCAGAGTCCGTGTTTTGTGCATACGGCCATGGCACTCAGGTTCATGGAGACTTCCGGAGCAACAATGAAGAAATCGACCTCGAAGTGTGTGGGTAACTTACCGTTGGCCCCTGCCGCGTAACGCGCCTCAGCCATCAGCGTCTCGCGGTTCCACAGTTGCAGCACACTGATGAAGTGATCATGGTCATCAGGATGGGGATACTCTTCCCCCATACGCACCTTGACCATGAATTTCTCTCCTCGCCTGACAGTGTCAGGGCAAATTACATGAGGCATGTGACGGTCGAGATAATCACGCATTATCTCCTTCTCCTCCTTTTCTATCTCAATGGCTTTAAATACTCTCGGCATAACTTGTTTTTATTAATAACAAAGAAATATATGTTTTGATCAGGTTTAATCACGTAAATTTAATCAGATTTTGACATGAATAATCAGGAAAAAGAATGAACATTGGTTAAACAAAACAGGCTCTCCTTTGTTTTTTTACAGAGACAGAACGCTGTTATTGGAATAACAGGTCAAATAATTCAAAACGTGATATTTACAATGTGTTAGTGGTTTAATTGGGTAAATTTATTTTCTTGTAAACTGATTTAAGGGAATGATTCCCGTTTAATGTTCAATAAACAGATTCTTAAAACCTTTTCTGAGAATGAAGCACGATGTATTGATAGTCGGAGGTGGAGTAAGCGGTACGGCACTGCTCTATACGCTGAGCAAGTACACTGATGTAAGGAATATCGCTCTTATCGAAAAATATTCTGACTTCGGCCTGGTAAATTCATCTCCCCGGATGAACAGCCAGACTCTTCATTTTGGAGACATTGAAACAAATTATACACTTGAGAAGGCAAGGAAGGTAAAGCGCTATGCTGACATGGTGATGCATTACCTCGAGACTGAGAAATCTGTCAGGGGAGATGAAGGACTATTCATCAAGGTACCCAAGATGGTGCTCGCAGTCGGGAAAGATCAGGTAAAGACTCTCAGCGAGAGGTTTCCGTCATTCGGGCAGCTTTTCCCGAAGCTTAAGATGATAGGGAAGGAGGAGATTGGCAAGATCGAGCCCAGGATACTTGAAGGACGCGATCCGGACGAGGAGCTGCTGGCATTTCTTACGGAGGACGGATATACCGTTGACTTCAGAAAGCTGAGCCATTCTTTTGTCAAGAATGCTAAAGTATATAACCCTGATATCACTGTCCGGCTCTCAACCAAGGTTGAAAAAATAACCTGGGAAGGCGACCATTACAGGGTCAGGACAGACAATGGTGAGTGCGAGGCGGCAGCTGTCGTCGTTGCTGCCGGAAGCCACAGCCTCAAGTTTGCAAAGTCGCTCGGATATGGCAAGAGCTTTTCTATTCTCTCCATGTCAGGGAGCTTCTACACAGGTCCGAAGGTGCTGAACGGAAAGGTATATACCATGCAGATACCCAAGCTTCCGTTCGCTGCCGTGCACGGTGACCCCGAAGTGCATAACGAACATATTACACGTTTTGGCCCTACTGCAAAACCGATATTCTTTCTTGAGAGGTACAACTGGTCTACCTTCTGGGAATACTGGCAGACATTCGGGCTTGGCCTCGCACCCATCAGGAGCATCCTTAAGATATCATCTGACGGTGTGATATTCAGGTATCTGCTCAAAAATGTTGTATATGACTTCCCGTGGATAGGGAAGAAGGCCTTCATGAAAGAGATCAGGAAAATCGTACCTAATGCAAAGTCTGAGGAGATAAAATTTGCTAAGAATGTAGGTGGCACCAGGCCCCAGATCATCAACAACGAGACGAAAAAGCTTGAGCTCGGGGAAGCCAAGATACCGGGCGAAAAGATAATATTCAATATAACGCCATCCCCGGGTGCCTCAACCTGCCTTGGTAACGCTTTTGAAGATACAACCAAATTGATGGGGTTTCTCTCAGGCAGGTTTACTTTTAAAAGTGAACAGTTTGAGAAAGATCTTGTAACACGCGACAACGGTTAAAAACACTTCTATATATGTTGTTAAATCCTGATATAATAAAATCATATTACGAAAGACTGCCCCGGCTCATCGGGGAGGCCAGAAAAAAGCTTGACAGGCCTCTCACCCTAAGCGAAAAGATACTCTATGCGCATCTGTTTTACAGAGACAGCCTCAGATCGTTCAGCCGCGGTGTCGACTATGTTGAATTTGCCCCTGACAGGGTAGCAATGCAGGATGCTACGGCACAGATGGCGCTGCTGCAGTTTATCATGGCAGGAAAAGATGCATCGGCAGTGCCTGCTTCAGTTCATTGTGATCACCTTATCATGGCAAAGACAGGGTCAGCTGATGATCTCCGCAATGCCAATGTAACGAACAGGGAAGTATTTGACTTTTTGAGTTCTATCTGCGACAAATATGATATTGATTTCTGGAAACCGGGAGCTGGCATTATCCATCAGATCGTGCTTGAGAACTATGCATTCCCTGGTGGGATGATGATAGGCACTGACTCGCATACTGTTAACGCCGGCGGACTAGGCATGATAGCCATAGGTGTCGGCGGGGCTGATGCGGTTGATGTCATGGCGGGCATGGGATGGGAACTGAAGTTCCCGAAACTTATCGGGGTCAGGCTCACCGGCAGTCTTAACGGATGGACATCGGCAAAGGACATTATCCTGAAGGTTTCAGGACTGCTGACCGTAAAGGGAGGAACGGGCTCTATCATTGAATATTTCGGCGAAGGGGCGGAGGCGCTCTCATGCACCGGCAAGGCTACCATATGTAATATGGGTGCAGAGGTGGGAGCCACATGCTCTATCTTCGGTTTTGACCTGGCAATGTCAAAATATCTTGCATCAACTGGCCGCAGTGAGATATCGCGCCTGGCAGAGGGTGTAAAGGAACATCTGACAGCAGATCCTGAGGTTTATGCAAACCCGGCTAAATATTTTGATCAGCTGATTGAGATAAATCTTTCTGAGCTTGAACCTTATATCAATGGACCCTTCACTCCTGACCTCGCCACTCCCGTTTCGGAGATGAAAAAGGTTGCAGTGCAGAATGGCTGGCCCACGAAGGTTGAGGTAGGTCTTATCGGATCATGCACGAACTCATCTTATGAGGATATATCGCGTGCTGCGTCAGTGGCAGCCGACGCCCTCAGCAAAGGTCTTGCAGCCAGATCGCAATACACTATAACTCCCGGTTCGGAGCAGATACGGGTGATAGCTGAGAGAGACGGTTACCTGGGTATCTTCGAAAAGCTCGGAGGGAGGGTCTTTGCGAACGCATGTGGTCCCTGCATCGGTCAGTGGGACCGGGAAGGCGCTGACAAAAAGGAGGTCAATACCGTCGTCCATTCGTTCAACAGGAACTTTGCCAAGAGAACAGATGGCAATCCCAATACTCATGCTTTTGTGGCCTCACCTGAGATAGTCACTGCTCTTGCCATAGCCGGCGATCTGACATTCAATCCGGTCACCGACTATCTTACGAATGTCAGGGGAGAGAAGGTGAAGCTGGCTGAGCCTTCGGGATTTGATCTGCCTCCGAACGGATTTGTGAACATTGAGAACGGGTTTCAGAAACCTTCTGATGACAAGGACCGCGTGGCTGTAAGGATTGATCCTGCCTCCGAAAGGCTGCAGGCTTTGACACCCTTCCCTGCCTGGGATGGCAAAGACTATACCGGTTTACACCTTCTTATCAGGGCAAAGGGTAAGTGCACCACCGACCATATTTCAATGGCAGGGTTCTGGCTTAAGTACCGCGGACACCTTGACAATATCTCGAACAATTACATGATAGGTGCTGTAAATTCGTACAATGACCAGACAAACAGTATTCTGAACCAGGTAACAGGGAAGTATGAACCGGTGCCGCAGGTGGCCAGATTCTACAAATCACAGGGAAATGGTTCAATTGTCGTTGGTGAGGAGAATTTCGGAGAGGGCTCTTCGCGGGAGCATGCTGCTATGGAACCGCGCTTTCTCAACGTGAAGGCAGTACTCGTTAAGTCGTTTGCCAGGATACATGAGACAAACCTCAAGAAGCAGGGACTGCTTGCACTGACCTTCGCTGATAAGTCTGACTATGATAAAATATGTGAAACAGACAGGGTTGATATTGTTGGTCTAAGTGATCTGGCTCCGGGGAAACAGGTAAAAATAGTGCTTGTCCATGCAGATGGCGAGAGGCAGACAATCTATGCGAACCACACTTACAACGAGGCACAGATAGAGTGGTTCAGGGCAGGAAGTGCATTGAACCTGATAAGAAACAAACATTAATCAAAGTATATGTCTGAAAAGATAAGAATTGCAAATGGCAAACTGATTGTTCCTGACAATCCTGTGGTAC
>JAKEGI010000040.1 GCA_022615595.1 Bacteroidales bacterium
ATATGGAGAAAGTTGCAGCTGTTAAACTGGAAGTCGAATAAGTGAGGATTGCACTGTTGGGATATGGACGTATGGGCCACGAGGTAGAGCAGGTCGCGGCATCAACCGGTCACGAGGTTGTACTCAGGGTTGATCGCGACAACATGGACGATTTTTACCCTGAAGCTGTCACAGGATGTGATGTGGCAATCGAGTTTACCACTCCGGAGGCAGCAGCCGATACCATTATAAGGGCATTCAATCTTGGACTTCCGGTTGTGTCCGGTTCAACAGGATGGCAGGAGAGGTATGATGAAGTAGCTGCCGCATGCCTTGAAAAAAATGGCTCTTTCATTCATTCTTCCAACTACAGCATCGGTGTGAATATAATGTTCAGACTGAATGCCGAACTTGCCAGGATAATGAGCTCACTGCCCGAATACAAGGCCATTGTTGAGGAGATACATCATATCTATAAGCTTGATGCTCCGAGCGGTACAGCTATTACCCTGGCAGGAGGAATCACACAACACCACAGTGAGTATGAGGGATGGATTCTGTCAGAGGAGGAGGCTGACGCCAGGAGCAAAACGCTCAGAGTAAAATCTGTCAGAGAGGGTGCTGTGCCGGGCACTCATTCCGTTACATGGACCTCTCCCAATGACATGATTTCAATCAGACATGAAGCTTTTAACCGAAGAGCATTTGCCACAGGGGCCCTGCTTGCAGCATCTTATATAATAGCGCGCAGGGGTGTTTTTACGATGAATGACGTTTTGAATTTATAATTATAATTAGATTTGCAGCGAAAAAAAAGAGAGATGGATAAATTACTCGGGAACAGATACGTCAGATTCGGCATTGCCGCTGTTATTTATTTGCTATGGGTCATATGGGTTGGCAATTTCTGGCTTCTGCTCGGACTGGCTCTTGTCTTTGACATCTATGTCAGCAAGAAGGTCAACTGGGCCTTTTGGATTAAGAGGGAGGGAAGAAATCATATTGCCATCGAATGGCTTGATGCGCTGATATTTGCTGTTATCGCCGTGACGCTTATAAATATCTTCCTGTTCCAGAACTACCGCATTCCCACCCCTTCCATGGAGAAATCACTGCTTGTGGGAGACCATCTCTTTGTCAGCAAGGTAGCCTATGGCCCGCGTATGCCGAACACACCGGTAGCGTTTCCTTTCACACAGCATACACTTCCCTTCACGAAAGGGAAGGGCAAGTCATGGTCTGACATAGTACACTGGGATTACAGAAGGCTGGCCGGTTTCGGGAAGGTTAAAAACAATGACGTCGTGGTATTCAACTTTCCGGCCGGAGATACTGTAGTTATTGAGAACCAGGCGGTAAGTTATGACGAAATTGTCAGACAGAGGGCAGAGATGCTGACTGGTGATGATATCAGATCTAACAGACCGCTGAAGAGCCGTGCAGATTACGTTTCAGTTGCCAGGCAACTGGTATGGAATGAGAATTATATCATTTATCGTCCGGTCGACAGACGTGATAATTATGTAAAGCGTTGTGTGGGTATTCCCGGTGATACAGTCACTATAAAAGAGGGGCAACTCTACATAAACGGTATAGCCGAGGTGGATAATGGCACCCAGCAGACAACATATTTTGTCCGGACCAATGGTACAAGAATTAACCCTAAAGCCTTCGAGAGGATGGATGTCTCAAGGTCTGATCAGTCACTCATGCTCTCAGGAACGGTGTATCATCTTCCCCTGACGATGAAGAATGCCGAGACAATCTCCGGTTTTGCCAATGTCACAGGCATCACTCCTGAGATCAAGAGGGCAGGGGAGTACAACTCAATGATCTTCCCGCATGACCCAGCCAACTACAGGTGGAATGAAGATAATTTCGGGCCGCTGTGGATACCCTCTGCCGGTTCAACCGTAAAGCTTGATATGTCAAACATCGCATTGTATGAACGTATAATAGATGTTTACGAGGGAAATGACATTGCCGTAGAAGACAGCGTAATCATCATCAACGGTCAGCCTGCGGATAGTTACACCTTTAAGATGGACTATTACTGGATGATGGGTGACAACAGGCACGGATCGTCAGATTCACGCTTCTGGGGTTTTGTTCCGGAGGATCATGTTGTCGGCAGGCCGGTATTTGTATGGCTCTCAATTGATAAGGAGGCATCCGGGCTTAAAAAGATAAGGTTCAAACGGTTTTTCAAATCAGCCAGATAAAAAAAAGCTGCGAGAGCAGCTTTTTTTTATTCCTTGACCTTTTCCACTATCGCCTTGAAGGCCTCCGGGTGATTCATCGCCAGGTCAGCAAGTGTTTTACGGTTAAGGGTAATACCCTTATTGTCAAGCTTCCCTATGAATTCGGAATAACTCATTCCGTAAAGTCGGACTCCTGCGTTTATCCTCTGTATCCAGAGTGCCCTGAACTGTCCTTTTTTTGCTTTGCGGTCACGGTAGGCATAACCGAGACCCTTTTCGAGTACGTTCTTCGCAACAGTGTATACATTACTGTTACTCCCGAAGTAGCCCTTTGTCTGCTTGAGGATCTTTTTCCTTCTTGCCTTTGATGCTGGTGCGTTTGTTGCTCTTGGCATTTTCTTTACTCATTTTCGGATGTAAGCGCCCTGGGGGTCTTTTATGCTTCACATCCAGGTTAATAATTCATTTGATTATCACACTGACAGGTGGTATGCATTATTTCAAACCGAGCAGAAGCTTGATGTTCTTCTCGTCTGTCTTATCCACCAGTCCGCCGTAGGTAAGATTCCTCTTACGCTTGGTTGACTTCTTGGTAAGGATATGGCTCTTGAAAGCATGCTTACGCTTGATCTTACCTGTACCGGTCAAAGAAAATCTCTTCTTCGCTCCCGGATTTGTTTTCATTTTTGGCATTTTGTAAAATATATGTATATAAAAAATCTATTTCTTTTTCTTCGGTGAAAGGATGATGATCATCCTTTTTCCCTCGAGCCTGGGTAACTGGTCAACTTTGCCATACTCCTCAAGATCGGCGATGAATTTGGCAAGCAGCTTCTCTCCCTGGTCCTTGAAGAGTATTGATCTTCCCTTGAAGAAGACATAAGCTCTTACCTTGGCTCCCTCTTCCAGAAAATTGATAGCATGCTTCAACTTGAAGTTGTAGTCGTGATCATCAGTATTCGGGCCAAAGCGGATCTCTTTTACAACAATCTTGGCTGCATTGGCTTTGATCTCTTTTTGCTTTTTCTTCTGCTGGTACAGAAACTTCTGATAATCAACGATCTTGCATACGGGGGGGTCAGCCTGGGGAGATATTTCAACAAGATCGAGTTCCATGTCGTCAGCAAGATTCAATGCATCACTGATGCTCATAATCCTTGCTTCGATATTTTCACCCACAACCCTTACGGTTCTTGCTGTGATCCTGTTATTTATCCGGTGTTCCGGTTCCGGTTTTCTTCCCGGCCTTGGCCTGGAAAAGATTGGTCCTGCTATGGTCTTGTCCTCCAGTTAAGTTAATACTATGTTCTTTTTCAATATCTTAAACATCAATCTCTTTTCCAATCTCCTCTCTGACAAGGCTGATGAACTCATCGGGTTTCATCACTCCCCTGTCGCCCTCACCCTGCCTTCTGACAGAGATTGTTCCGCTCTCTGCCTCTTTTTCACCTATTACAAGAAGGTAGGGGATTCTCTTTAACTCATTATCCCTTATCTTCTTACCTATCTTTTCGTTCCGGTCGTCAATCAGGGTGCGAATATCGGAATTATTAAGTAAATTCAAAATAGTTTTTGCATAATCGTTGAATTTTTCGCTTATGGGTAACATCACGGCCTGATCAGGTGTTAACCATATCGGAAATTTGCCGGCAGTGTTTTCGATGAGTACTGCCACAAACCGTTCCATCGAACCGAAGATTGCCCTGTGTATCATCACCGGCTGATGTTTCTGGTTATCATTGCCCATATATGTAAGCTCAAACCTCTCCGGCAGGTTATAGTCAACCTGTATTGTGCCAAGCTGCCATTTACGGCCAATGGCATCCCTGACCATGAAGTCAAGTTTGGGCCCGTAAAAGGCAGCTTCGCCAATTGCAACCGTTGTTGTAAGATTCTTTTCACCTGCGGCCTCAATGATTGCTTTCTCTGCCTTCTCCCAGTTTTCGTCAGATCCGATATATTTCTCGCGGTTCTGAGGATCGCGAAGCGATATCTGGGCCGTGAACTCACTGAAACCTGCAATCCTGAAAATATATTGCACCAGGTCGATTATACTTTTGAATTCCTCCTTCAGCTGGTCAGGGCGGCAGAAGTGGTGAGCGTCATCCTGTGTGAAGCTTCTGACCCTTGTGAGACCATGCAGTTCACCGCTCTGTTCATATCTGTAAACGGTTCCGAATTCGGCCATCCTGATCGGCAGCTCCCTGTATGAATGAGGCGTTGCATTGTATATTTCGCAGTGATGAGGACAGTTCATCGGTTTGAGCATAAATACCTCGCCCTCCTGCGGGGTTGTGATGGGCCTGAATGAGTCAGCTCCGTATTTCTCATAGTGTCCGGAGGTCTTATAGAGGTCAACATTACCGATATGGGGTGTCGATACCATTGTATAGCCCCTCTGCTTCAGTACCCTTGTCATAAAATCAATGAGCCTCTGTTTCAGGTCCGCACCTTTGGGAAGCCATAAGGGAAGGCCCATACCTACCTTGTGCGAGAATGAGAATAGCTCGAGCTCCTTGCCAATGCGACGGTGATCACGTTTACGGGCTTCCTCGAGCAAAACCATGTATTCGTCGAGCATCTTCTGTTTGGGGAAGGTGATACCATATATGCGCGTGAGCATTCTTCTCTTCTCATCGCCTCTCCAGTATGCCCCGGCCAGGCTTAGTATCTTTATGGCCCTGATCGGTGATGTGTCAGGAAGGTGTGGTCCGCGGCAGAGATCGGTGAAATTGCCCTGACGATACAATGTTATGGTTCCGTCCTCAAGCTCGGATATAAGCTCTGTCTTGTATTCATCTCCCTTTGCCATGAAGATATCAAGAGCCTCCTTCTTACTCACTTCCGATCTTACAATAGGACTGTTCCTCGATGCCAGCTCTTTCATCCGGGCTTCAATCACCGGAAGGTCAGCATCGGTTATTACCTTGCCTTCACCAGGGTCAACATCATAGTAAAACCCGTTTTCGATTGCAGGTCCGATACCAAATTTAATCCCCGGCCAGAGCGACTCGAGGGCCTCAGCCATGAGGTGGGCAGACGAGTGCCAGAACGCATGCCTGGCCTCAGGATCATCCCATTTGTGAAGTCTCAGGGTAGCATCTGTATCAACCGGGCGTGATATATCACGCAGTTCACCGTTGACTGTTGCGGCATAGACCTCGGCAGCGAGCCTCGGGCTGATTGACATGGCAACATCATAACTGCTTACACCTTTCTGGTATTCCCTCACAGTACCATCCGGAAATGTGATCCTGATCATTAATCTCTGTTTAAAAATTAGTTTGCAAAGATAACGATTTTTTAAACGTCACTGTTCACGAAGATGAGCCATAATTGATCGGTCCCTATGTATACTTTGTCGATGTCTGGCATTCAACGCATAACAACTACACTCTGAGAGAAGAGGATGTGGATTTCATACGCACACCGCAGCTTGTCAGCAATTCACTCAATAAGTTCACTGCCTGGGTCGACTATACAGGGGCAAAGAGTGTAACCGTATCACGTGACAGAAAACAGCTCGTACCGGCCAAGGGAAGACAGTTTCCCTCAGCTGAAAAGAAATAGGCAGGTGGTTCCGTAAAAAAAATATCTCTCTGGTTCTATAGTTAATAAATTCGCTATGTTTGTGTGTTTGTTAACCTAATCGATAGAATCATATGGATACTAAGTTTGCCCTTGCAGGAATAGACTACCTGATTATGGTGGTCTATTTTATTTTCGTTCTGGGTATCGGGTGGGCCCTGAAAAAGTACATGAAGAATGCTACAGCTTTTCTTGAGGCCGGACGGGCAATGCCGGCCTGGGTAGCGGGCCTGGCATTTATATCCACAAACCTCGGAGCACTTGAAGTGATGGGGATGACAGGCTCTGGTCTGAAGTACGGAATGCTGACTACTCATTTTTACTGGGTGGGAGCAATCCCTGCCATGATTTTTCTGGCCTTGTTCATGATGCGTTTTTACTATGGTTCGAAAGCCAGGTCGGTGCCTGAATACCTGAAGCTGCGATTCAACGAAAAGACAAGGGGGCTGAATGCAATTCTGTTTGCCGTGATGACTGTCCTCGCCTCGGGAATCTCGATGTATGCACTGGCAATACTGCTCGAGAATGTGCTTGGCTGGAACTTCAATGTCTCGCTTCTTGCATCTGCCGCCATTGTACTGGCATATACCTATCTGGGCGGCCTCTCTTCAGCCATTTATAATGAAGTGCTGCAGTTTTTTATAATTGTCATAGGTCTGCTGCCAATGACAATACTGGTACTGACTGATGTTGGAGGATGGGGCGGATTACAGTCGAGCCTGGCACCCATCGTTGAGGGCAAGGGATATGCAGCCGATACTTGGACCACAACATGGAAATACACAGGCAGTGGCACAGCCAATCCGCTTGGCGTTGCCTGGTATGGCATTTTTGCAGGTCTGGGTTTTGTTCTCTCTTTCGGGTACTGGTGTACCAACTTCCTGATTGTTCAGCGGGCTATGGCTGCAGAATCAATGACTGCAGCCCGTAAAGTGCCGCTTATCGGAGCCATACCAAAGATGTTCATACCGTTCCTTATAATCGTTCCCGGCATTGCAGCGCTTGTCCTGATGAATGATCCTCTGAAAGGATTTGCCCTTCCTCTGAATGATGCCGGGCAGCCGATATACGATTACACCATAATAATGCTTCTCAAGCAATATCTGCCGGCAGGCGTGCTTGGTCTCGGGGTGACTGCACTGCTTGCATCGTTCATGTCAGGCATGGCCGGTAACGTATCAGCCTTTAACACCGTATGGACCTATGATATCTATCAGAGTTATATCAGGCCGGGAACAGGCAACAAGGATGCTGACGACAAGCACTATCTCAAGGTGGGGAAGATGGCTACAGTATTTGGAGTGATCGTGAGCATTGCAGCAGCATATGTAGCCAGCAAGTTCGGAAACATAATGGACTTCCTCCAGACTATCTTCTCAATGATCAACGCCCCTCTGTTTGCTGTGATCTTCCTCGGTATGTTCTGGAAACGCTCAACGGGAAACGCAGCTTTCACAGGTCTTCTCGCAGGATTCTCGATTGCGCTGCTGCACCATGGTCTTACACAGCCTGAGGGCGCTGCCACACTCGTTAAGGGGGGATGGCTCGGAGTCATCCACACTTATCCGGTGGAGATGGCACAGAACTTCTGGACTGCCATCTACGCATTTACGACTTCAACAGTGCTTACTGTAGTTATCTCTCTGCTTTCAAAGCGCTGCAAAACGGATGAGGAGCTCAACGGACTTGTTTACTCAATGACTCCCAGACTCAGTGACGGCGATATCAGATGGCACCAGAGACCCTGGTTCCTTGCTACAATCGTCGGCGTAATATGCGTTGTGCTTACAATATTGTTCTGGTAACATAAAACAAAGATATCATGTTAGATATAAGATTTCCAATAGGACTGATGTTCTCGATCTTCGGAGTTCTGATAACCATTTACGGTCTTGCCACATTAGGCAATGAGGCGATGTATGTCCGGTCGCTCAATGTAAATGTAAACCTCATCTCAGGCATCTGTATGACGGTGTTCGGTGTGATTATGCTTCTTTTATCCGAACCCGTAAGGAAGATGTTCAGGAAATAGCTGCTCCTTACCGGTAAACATAATAAAAGGGTGCCTCCGGGCACCTTTTTTTACAGCTTGTCTGAAAAGACAGAGCCCGGCAGTGACCGCAGATTATATCTCGAAGCCATCGCCTCACCGTATGCTCCGGCAGACCTTATAGCAATGAGGTCACCACGCATGGTCTCAGGCAGAGCAATGAATTTTCCGAACGTATCTGTTGTTTCACAGACAGGTCCGGCAACAGTATATTTCTTCACGGGGAGTTCTGAGGTCAGGTTTTCAATCAGGTGAAAAGCATGGTAAAGTGCCGGTCTGAGCAGTTCAGTCATACCGGCGTCAAGGATGACAAATGTCTCCGCTGCACCCTCCTTGACGAACAAAACAGAGGATATCAGTGATCCGCAACCGGCAGTGAGTGAGCGACCAAGCTCGAAAGATATTGAACTGCGTATCTTCCTGTCAAGATGAATGCTGAAAATGTCAAAATATTCTTTAAAAGGAGGGAGGATTTCAGGTTCATTGTAATTGATTCCCAATCCGCCTCCTACATTGATTACTTCCGGCTCAAGACCCCTGTCAGTGAACCAGTCATAGATCTGATTTACTCTTGTACAGAGATTGCGGTAAACATTCAGGTCAGTGACCTGAGACCCTATATGAAAATGTATTCCCCGGTAGACAATGTTATTCAGTTGTGACATTATCGTCACTACCTTGTCCAGTTCGGTTATTCTTATTCCGAACTTGTTTTCATCGGTGCCGGTTGTAATATTTCTTATGGTATGGGCTTCAATATTTGGGTTTATGCGGAGGGCCACAGAGGCCTTTTTCCCCATCCTTCCTGCTATCTCGTCCAGAACCTTCAGTTCAGCGACTGACTCGCAGTTAAAGCATTTTATACCGAGCCTGAGTCCCGTTTCTATCTCATGATCACTCTTACCTACTCCGGCAAAGACTGTCTCTTCTGCCTGAAACCCGCAGTTCAGGGCATGTTCTGTCTCATTGCCGCTCACGCAGTCTGCTCCGAAGCCATATTCAGCTATGGTCTTCATTATTACCGGGTTGAAGTTGGCTTTTACAGCATAGTGAACCGTGAAGCCTCTTGCGGCAGATTCTCTTGACGCAATCGTGAGTGTCTCACGGAGGACATCCATATCATAATAGTAAAAAGGTGTGCGCTGACTGCGCAGCCGCCCTGTGATCTCTCTGGTAAAAGTCATGCTACAGGAAATAAGTGATTACTGAGTGACTGCAGCGCTCCGACTTTGTCACTGGTGTTAATAAGAATAGATACGCTGTTGTCACTGCCACCGTAAGATATCATCTTCACAGGTATCGTGTTAAGAGCCTCAAATATTTCAGGGGCTGACCCCACACGGCTGGGACGAAAGTCGCCTACAACGCAGATGATTGTCTGGTCTCTCTCCACCTCCACTGTGCCGAGCGTCCCGAGTATCCTGACTATTTCATCTAGATAGGAAGAATCATCAACAGTAAGTGAGACTGATACTTCTGAGGTTGTGATCATATCAATCGGGGTTTTGAACGATTCAAAGACCTCAAATATTTTCCTCATGAAGCCATATGCCATGAGCATCCTGTCAGACCTGATTCTTATGACAGTGATGTTGTCCTTTGCTGCAACTGCCTTGTAATCTTCATAGGTTGATGTGGAGGTGATAAGTGTCCCCTCGTCAGAAGGCTCCATTGTATTCTTCAGCCTGACAGGTATTTTTTTGATCCTGGCCGGGTTGACGCTTGAAGGATGGAGGATTTTAGCCCCGAAATATGCCAGCTCGGCTGCTTCATCAAATGAGAGGAATCTTATTACGCTGGTCTTTTCAACATATCTGGGATCATTGTTGTGAAATCCGCTGATGTCTGTCCATATCTGGATCTCTTCGACACCCAGTGCAGCACCTATGATTGTTGCACTGTAGTCGCTTCCTCCTCTGCGCAGGTTGTCAGTCTCACCATACACATTGCGGCATATATAACCCTGGGTTATGATGATTTTTTCATCCCCGGTGACAGCAAGTTCCCGCCTGAGATTTTCCCTGATATAGAAATAATCAGGCTCTCCGTCCTTGTCAATTCGCATGAACCCAAGCGCCGGGATGAGGGCCGAAGCTATTCCCTCTTCGGAAAGAAGAAAGTGGAGCATTGCAGTCGATATCAGCTCACCGCGGGCCAGTATTCTCTTTTCGTTGTGTCTGCTGTATTCCCTTGAGAAGAGTTCAATGATATAATTGAAGTGTTCATCGATCAGATCATGTGCCTTTTGTCCCCAGGTCGATGATGAATAGAGTTCCTCTGTTGTCGTGTGATATTGTGCTCTCAGCTCTTCTGTCTTCTGTCGGGCCTCACGCTTCCTGTCATCGGAAAAAAGAGAGGATATCTCGGCCAGGGCATTTGTCGTACCTGCCATGGCTGAAAGAACGACTATCTTCTGTGAGTCATCGTTGATAAGAGGTATCAGTGCCCTGAATCTTTCGGCGCTGCCGACCGAGGTGCCACCGAATTTATATATCTTCATATCTTTCCGGTAAAAAAGCCTGGATCATATTATAAACCTGTGCTTCAGGCGGGGCAAATATAAATAAAAGTAAAATATTTCAGCACTTTTACCTAAAGTGGTCTCTTGATTTAAAAAAATCTTTATTTTTGCACGCGCGTTCTTTAAAAAGAGCCCAGATGGCGAAATTGGTAGACGCGCTAGTTTCAGGGACTAGTGTCAGCAATGATGTGCAGGTTCGAGTCCTGTTCTGGGCACAACTAAATTACTGCCTGCCCAGGTGGTGAAATTGGTAGACACGCCAGCTTGAGGGGCTGGTGCTCGCAAGGGTGTGCAAGTTCGAGTCTTGTCCTGGGCACAACAAAAAAGAGGCTGTCTCAAAAGGGGCAGCCTCGATTTACTCTTTCCGGATCATTGTTTTATAGCATCATAGGCGGCCTGTAATATTGCCCCCCTGATACGGAGATCAGAGATCTTGTTGTTCCTTCTTGTGGGATAGACACGGTTGCTCAGGAACACATAGGTAATTTCAGTATCGGGATCGATCCAGACAAATGTTCCTGTAAAGCCTGAATGGCCAAAGCTGGCCGGTGAGGCTGATATGGCAGGGTAGGCCTCCTCGGGAGGCAGGGTGTCATTTCCAAGTTGTGGCTTGTCAAATCCGAGACCTCTCTTGTTCCCAGTTTCAGGGTACTGCACCCTTGTATATTCCCTTAGAACATCTGCACTAAGTATCCTTACTCCTCCATACTCTCCGCCTCTGCGAAACATCTCCATGAGCTTCATAAGGTCATTCCCTGTGGCAAAGAGCCCGGCATGGCCTGAGACACCACCCAGCATTGCGGCATTCTCGTCATGGACAGTTCCTCTTATTAGCTGATGTCTGAAAAGTGAGTCGTGTTCCGTGGGCACGATACGATCAAACGGGTATTTCTCATATGGATTATAGGTGATGTTGAAGGCACCGATAGGCTTATAAATATTCTCCGGGGCGAACCGGTCAATTGTCGTATCTGTCAGGCTCTCAACTATCTCTGCAGCAAGAATGAAAGTCAGGTCGGAGTAGCGGTAAACCTTTGGACCTGTCTTGCTGTCACGTATCTCCCTGAACATCTCCTTGGTGTATCTCCTGTTGATGAACAGTGAGTCAGTCACCGGAAGTGCAAACCTCCGGTTCTCAATGCCACTGTAGATACCCTCTTTGAAGCTTCCGTCTTCATTGACCGTGTTGCGCCAGAAGGGAATGAATGGTATCAGTCCTGACTGATGTGCAAGCATCTCGCGCATCAGCATGTCTCCCTTGTCAGAGTGTCTGTACCATGGAAGGTAGTACCCGAGGGTTTTATCAGGGTCAAAGAGGCCTCGTGAATCAAGCAGCATGAGTGATGCTGTACCGGCTGAGACCTTAGTCACAGAGGCAAGATCCCAGAGATCAGATTCAGTTACAGCCTCAGTGCTGTCATAGAAGTGAAATCCGTAACATTTATTGAGAACAACTATACCTTTCCTGGCAATAAGCACATGACAACCGGGAAAGGCGAGCGAATCAATCCCTGCCCTGACGATTGAATCTACCTTACTCGTCAGTGTGACCGAAGAGATACCGGCATTCTCAGGAAACCCGTACTGCAGCCTCAGGTTGCCCGGTGTTTTGATACCCAGGCCTTCGGGGTATACTTCATTAATTGTCACCGGCAGTCTTCCCGAGGCGCCAAGTGCACCGAAAATGACCTGCACGGCTACCTGCTGGGTATATTTGTTATTCTGGTATGCCATGAGCAGGGCTGACGGCCTGGTTTTCATATCAAGCTTCGCCAATCCGTAGGGATTTCCAAACCAGATAATTGCTGATCTTTCCATAGCTGAAAGCCTGTAGTAAACCTCCTTCAGGGCAGGATTAACCCACGATGAGGATGAGCTACGCTGGTCCGGCCCGCAGATGCCGGCAATCACAATATCATAATCCCTGAGTTTAGACAGGACATATTCTGCTGACTGCTCATTGGCAGGATCAATGAAGAAGTGATCAGCATTCGTGTACTTGTCTGTCATTTTCTGAAACTCTGCAGGGGCAAGCCTGTTGACAGCCACTGTTGCAATACGTACCTTGTCAAGTCGTCCGATCGGAATGAGATTATTATTGTTTTCAATGAGGGTCATCGCCCCGGCATAGAGATCCCTTATCAGAGCAGGATGTGCAGAAGCATCAATGCAATTCCGGAGGCTATCATCGGATTCTCTGATTTTAGCATCTGATAACCATACTTTCACTGCTAACAG
>JAKEGI010000291.1 GCA_022615595.1 Bacteroidales bacterium
AGTATCATTTCAATGTGTTTAATTGTTAACTATTTGACTTACTTTTTTATATCATCGCGCGAATATATGAAAAAAACGGCCAAACTATCCCTGAATTATGCGGACGGTGGAAAAAATGGCCCTGTTGTTGAAATATTACCGCTCCTCAGGCTCTCCTTCAGCAGGAGCAACTTTTTTCTTACGATTGTCGGGGAGGATGAAGAGCTCTTTAAACTTGTCAAAGTCACGCCTGTAGAATATACCCAGACCCTGGGTGTATGGCGCTGTCTCGTAGAAGATGTCATTGTTGGCCCGGTTGAACACCTTGAACCGCAGTTTCTCTGTTATCTTGAATTCGACGTTGAAGTCGCCGCTGATAGTGCTGGTATTTGCATTTGACTCTTTGCCGCCTACATCAAAGTTGCCGTTAACAATTACTTTGTCATTAAGCAGCTGCGTCGACAGGGCCACTTCAACCTCCTGCGGAGTGATATCATTGCCGGGCCTGTAATTCAAACCAATATCAAAGTCGTTGCTGATCTGTGACAGCCAGTTACTTACCTGGTTGGTGAGCATTTCGGTGGTTGTTACACCTATCGCCGCAGCGCCCTGCGTCGTTGACTGGGATGAGGCGCTGTAGAGAGCAGGGTCAGGATAAAAACTGTTCATTACCAGGAGGTAAAGGAACTGCCGGCTGAGCTCCTCCTCGGTGTTGATGGCCATATTCAGATATTGTTTGACATCATCGTTGGCAGTAGGGAGATTGATATTGAAGCCAATTACCGGATTCATCAGCTTCTCGGTAAGAATCAGCTGACATTCAACAGGTATTCTTTCTTTGAATTCTTCTTCCGGGTAGATGTCAAACAATGAAGCCTTAAGCCTGTAAATAGCTCTAATATTCAGATCGGCATCCTCAATACCGCCGTTCCATGTAATAGTGCCACCCTCCTCAATTGAGAACCGCTTGTTGAGTATGTTGCCCAGGGTGAACAGATAGTCGCCGTTCTCAATAACATAATTCCCCGCCATTTTCACATCACCCTTGCTATCCATTGTTATATTGAGTTTTCCCTCTCCTGTTCCCCGTATGACATCACCTGCTTTGGGGTCTATCAAGATCTGTACCTCAGCTTCAGGAGTGACCTCCAGGTCGAAATGGAGTTCAATATTACTGTCCTGCTTCTGCCTGATGAATAGGTCTTCACCTGGTTCTGCAGCTTCCTGCTTCTTCTTCGGGTCTGTCATTATGATGTAGGGGTATTCGCTTACAACCTCGCCCGAGCTTAGCGGAACATAGAATGCTGTATTGTCTTCGGTACGGCCTGATATTTTGATTTCAAGCTTGTCAGGCGTCCCTTTTATGCCTGCATAGCCCGTTGCATAGGCCGTTCCGTAGAAGGTATCGTTATCCTTGGGCCTGGTATTCAATACAAGCATTTTTTCGGTATTTATGTCGAAATTGATGCCCAGGTTCTTAAAGGAGTTATATGTGAGACTGCCGTTGATTGTGCCCTGGTTCCTTCTGTCATCATAAAACCTTATGTTCCGGAAATCAATTCCTTTCCGGGTAAACCTTATGCTGTCAGAGAAACTGTATCTTGTCTGGAGGAAATCAATTTTCATGGAGGCGTCATCGGCCATAACAGATCCTTCAAGCATGAGTTGCTTCAGCTTTCCGTACAATCTGGCTTTGCCTGTCCCAACGCCTCTTACATCCGAGGCAAAGGAGCTGACAAGGGGATTGATTATGTTCAGGGGCATGCGAAAGGTCTGAGCGGTAATATCTGCAGTCTGGGAGGATGGATTATAACTGCCGCTGATATCAAAGTACTTTGAGCCCTGATAATCGTTTTTAATGTTAATGACGGCAACTTTGCGCTGGGGATTCCATTCACTCAGAATGGTTACGATACCATAAAGGTTGTTGTTGACCCTGAAGTCACTTATATTGATATCACTCTCAAACAGCACCTTGTCAAAAGCATCAGATACAGTAACACTGCCATTCATCAGACCTCCGAAGGTCATTCCGGGTGATCCGGATTGCTTATCGCGGGTGGATTTTCTCCTGTTGTTGAGAAAATCAAGGTTCAACCCTTCGAAGCTTAACTGCAGCCTGTCAGCGGGAGATGATGAGAGACGCCCGTCAAGCCTGATAAAGTTTGTTTCACTGTTAACCAGGAGATCCCGGAATGTCGTGCTTGTGGAGTCCATAACAATTTGTGCCGGGCTTATTTTCCACGGTGAACTGTTTACCATAAGAGATGAGGGCAGCACATTCACAGTCAGGTATGGTCTCTGCAGTTCGTTGAGGCAGTAGAACCCTGTTGCTTTGATCTCACCGAGCGTCCGGCCACCGTCATAGTTGTTCCATGTAATTCCCAGGTCAAGTGTGTCAGGCCTGGTTGTCGCCATGAGGTTGAAATTTGCAAGTTTAGACCTTTCAGGAAGAAAAAGAGTGTCGGAAAGTAAGGAGATATTCATTCTGCCATCGCTGACGGAACCAAGTACTGACAAACTCTGTAATCGGTTACCGAAAGCTTCAACTGCATCAGATCTGAATTCAACTCTGAATTCAGAACGTCCCCCCATGAAATAACCGCTGAGGGAACTTCCGCCGGCGATACTTACTCCTGTACCAAAAAACTCATTGAGCTTGTCGATGTTTTTTATACTGGCATTGAAGGTGAACTGATTCTTTGTTTTTTCGTCGGCCGGTGTTGCTGCCGGCATGGGAAATTTTGACGGAAAAAGTCCTGCGAGAACTGATTTTGCTGCTTTGCCTAATGTTGCAAATGTATGTTCCCCACGAACTTCAGCGTCAGCAAAGTCAGACCTGAGCGACAGCAGTGGCACACCATCATCTTTTTCAGAACGGATAAGGAAGTCATATATTGACAATTTCCCGTTTGAATTTTCAAGTGTTGAGTTGATGAGCCTGAGATCACCGTCAAGGTTATCAATGTTGTTGCCCTTGAAGGTTGCGGTAAGGAGTGCCGATGCCCTGAAGAGAGTATCCTTCGCGACCAGGTTTAGTTTGTCCAGCTCTGCATTTGCCAGGTTCATGGTGAAGTCGAACTCCGGAAGGGTGTCGCTCAGGTCAAACCTTCCCAGGATATCCATCCTGATATTCTCATCTCTGACTGCAATATTACCATCCCAGACTCGGTCAGAGTACTTGCCTTCAACTGCCACGTTGCGGTAGAGATAATCATTGATCTCTACGCTGTCAATCACACCGTTAATATTAGCCGACAGATGTTTGAACGATTGCATTGACCCGTCAATATTTGCATGCAGCCACAGTCCTCCGAACATTTCATCATTCCTTGTAACATAAGCCAGGTCAACATCACTGGCTTTCAGCAGTCCATTGAACCTGAAGAGGTTTTTTTGGTCAGGTCTCAGGGAAAGGTCTGTAGTAAAACTACCCCTTTCAGTTGTAAGAGTACCGAATGCCACAAAATCGGTTGTGAATCCGGTGAAGCTGCCGCTGAATGAAATAAGGCCCATATCATGGGCTATCGGAG
>JAKEGI010000292.1 GCA_022615595.1 Bacteroidales bacterium
CGCTATAAACAATGCAAATTTTTAATTATGGCAAAAGAAGTTGCTGGATTAATCAAATTACAGATTAAAGGCGGAGCAGCCAATCCATCTCCACCCGTAGGACCCGCACTGGGTTCCAAAGGTGTGAATATCATGGAGTTTTGCAAACAGTTCAATGCCCGGACACAGGACAAGGCAGGAAAGGTCATACCGGTGATCATCACCGTATACAGTGACAAGTCATTTGATTTTGTCACCAAGACCCCTCCCGTTGCAGTTCAGATAATAGAGGCTACCAAAGTGAAAAAAGGCTCAGCAGAGCCCAACCGCGCAAAGGTGGCATCATTAACATGGAACCAGGTAAAGACTATTGCAGAGGATAAGATGCAGGATTTAAACTGCTTTACCCTCGAATCCGCGATGAAGATGGTGGCTGGAACGGCCAGAAGTATGGGTATCACCGTCACAGGTGCATTCCCCGGTAAATAACTAATTAAGTGAATAGAAATGGCTAAGCTTACCAAGAATCAGAAGTTTGCCCTCGAGAAAATCGAGCATGGCAAGCTCTATACTTTGTCAGAAGCGGCAGCATTGGTAAAAGATATCACAAAAGTGAAGTTCGACGCCTCGGTTGATATTGACGTAAGGCTGGGAATTGATCCGCGCAAATCGAACCAGATGGTTCGCGGTGTCGTCTCCCTTCCTCACGGCACAGGCAAGGAGGTCAGGGTTCTCGCCCTGGTCACCCCTGACAAGGAGGCCGAAGCAAAAGAGGCCGGAGCCGATCACGTGGGGCTGGATGAGTGGGTTGAGAAGATCAAAGGCGGCTGGACGGATATCGATGTTATTATTACCATGCCCTCAGTGATGGGTAAGATAGGTCAGTTGGGACGTATACTCGGTCCCCGTGGTCTTATGCCGAACCCCAAAAGCGGAACGGTGACCATGGAGATAAGTAAGGCTGTCAAGGAGGTTAAGCAGGGCAAGATCGACTTTAAAGTAGATAAAGCCGGTATAGTCCATGCTTCCATCGGAAAAGTATCCTTTGAACCTCATAAGATCATGGAAAACGCAAGGGAATTTCTCTTCATGGTCAACAAACTCAAACCTGCCTCGGCGAAAGGAACATATATTAGAAGTATATTCCTTTCAAGCACCATGAGCCCGGGACTGAAAGTTGATCCAAAGAGCCTTGATGTTTAACTGAAAGAAATAATTCAGAGAGATTATGAGAAGAGACGAGAAAACCGATATCATAAACAGTCTGGCTGATACTCTTAAGGAGTACAGTCACTTTTACCTGACTGACACTGCACAGCTCAACGCTGCTGACACCAGTGACCTGAGAAGGAAGTGTTTCGAAAACCAGATCAGACTGGTTGTCGTTAAAAACACCCTCCTGAAAAGAGCACTGGAGCAGGCGGGACTTGATTGCGGAGAACTGTTCCCCGTGCTTAAGGGCTCAACTGCTGTTATGTTCTCGAATAACGGAAACACCCCTGCCAAAATGATCAGGGATTTCCGTAAATCGCATCCTAAACCCCTGATAAAAGGCGCTTATATTGAAGAGTCGGTATATGTCGGTGACAACCTCCTTGAGACCCTCGTGGCTCTCAAGTCAAGAGAGGAACTTATCGGCGATATCATCATGCTTCTGCAGTCGCCCGCGAAGAACGTTATCTCCGCACTGCAGTCAGGTGGTTCAACAATTCATGGTGTTCTGGAAACACTGTCAAAGAAGTAATAATCATTAGTTAATCAAATTAAAAATTCCTATAAAAATGGCAGATCTTAAGAAATTTGCAGAAGAGTTGGTGAACTTAACCGTAAAAGAGGTTAATGAGCTTGCAAAAATATTGAAAGACGAGTATGGCATTGAGCCCGCAGCAGCAGCAGTTGCAGTAGCAGCTCCCGCAGCCGGTGCAGATGCTCCGGCAGCAGCCGAAAAGACATCATTTGATGTTATACTCAAGAGCGCAGGCGGCCAGAAGCTTCAGATCGTCAAGCTGGTGAAAGATCTTACCGGCCTTGGCCTGAAAGAGGCAAAAGCTGTGGTTGATGCCGCTCCCGGAGCCGTCAAAGAAGGCGTATCAAAGGAAGAGGCAGAGAACATTAAGAAAACATTGGAAGAATCAGGAGCTGAAGTTGAACTTAAATAAGTTATACCTGATCACCGGGTTTACAGGTTTAGTTCCGCCACCAGGCGGAGCTAAGCCTTTTTGTCATTTTTCATAAGTTCACTTAATCCAACCATAATGTCCTCAAATAATTTCGAACGCATAAGTTTCGCATCCAAGAAGGATCAGCTTGAATACCCTGACTTTCTTGAGATTCAGTTAAAATCATTTGCCGAGTTTTTCCAGCTTGGTACAACACCCGAGAACAGGAGGAAAGAGGGCCTTTACCAGGTCTTCATGGAGAACTTCCCCATCACCGACACCAGGAACAACTTCGTGCTTGAATTCCTGGATTATTCAATTGATCCTCCCCGTTACACCATTGATGAGTGTATCGAGAGAGGCCTGACCTTCAGCGTCCCACTGAAGGCAAAACTGAAACTTTACTGCACTGACCCGGAGCATGAGGATTTTGACACGGTCATCCAGGATGTATATCTGGGTGTTATTCCCTACATGACCGAGCGTGGCACCTTCGTCATCAACGGCGCAGAGAGGGTTGTCGTCTCCCAGCTTCACAGGTCACCGGGGGTTTTCTTCGGGCAGAGCGTACATGCCAACGGCACCAAACTCTATTCGGCACGAATTATCCCCTTCAAGGGATCATGGATCGAGTTCGCCACCGACATCAACAACGTGATGTACGCCTACATCGACAGGAAGAAGAAGCTGCCTGTCACCACCCTCCTCAGGGCCATCGGCTTTGAGGGCGACAAGGATATCCTTGAGATATTCAACCTGGCAGAGGAACACAAGGTCTCCAAGGTAAGCATCAAGAAACTCGTGGGCCGCAAGCTGGCAGCCAGGGTGCTGCGCACATGGGTTGAGGATTTCGTTGACGAGGACACCGGCGAGGTTGTTTCCATTGAGCGTAACGAAGTGGTGCTCGACAGGGAGACAGTAATTGAGAATGAACATGTTGACCTGATAGTCGACTCAGGGACAAAGGCAATCCTGCTTCACCGCGAGGATATGAGCCTCTCTGACTTCGCCATCATCTACAATACCTTGCAGAAAGATCCCTGCAACTCCGAGAAGGAAGCAGTACTCTACATCTACAGGCAGCTGCGCAATGCCGAGCCGCCTGACGAGGCTACCGCCCGTGATGTGATCGACAAGCTCTTCTTCTCAGACAAACGATATGACCTTGGTGAGGTAGGACGCTTCC
>JAKEGI010000041.1 GCA_022615595.1 Bacteroidales bacterium
CAAGGCCGGAAAAACATTACCTGACAATGGCTCTGACAACGGAAAGGATAGATAAATTCCTCTGGACCGTGAGACTGTTCAAGTCGAGAAGCGAAGCTACTGAAGCATGCAGGAAAGGAAGAGTAATGATGAACGGCCTTCCGGTGAAGCCTGCACATATGATAACTTCCGGCGCTACTGTTATTATCAGAAAACCACCGGTTACATATACGTACCAGGTTATAGGTCTGACTCCTGGCCGTGTGTCGGCAAAACTCGTCAGCGAATACATTCTGAATATGACACCGGAGGAGGAAATGAACAGGATCAATCCGAACAGCAAAATGTTCTTCGGCTACAGACCCCGAGGGACAGGCCGCCCGACAAAGAGAGAGCGACGCGACATGGAGAATTTCCTAGAATAAGTCATTATCCCGGCATCGCGGGGTAGTATAAATACTTATAATGATTTCCGGTCTGAAACAAATCATAATACAGAAATAATAGGGTGATTTCTTTTTTCTAACTTAGTAAACCGGTAAGGCGGAGGCAATCTGAAAATTCTCAAGGACAAGGCAGGGGCATGAGTAAAAAGAATATCGAGAAGTATGATTTCTTTTATCTTCTTCTCAGAAAATATGTTGATTTCTGGCATAATTACGTTTATTACCGTAAAGTGATAGTCTTTGGCAAGGACAGGATTGACTTTTCTATCCCCACCATCTATGCCCCGAATCATCAGAATGCACTTATGGATGCACTGGCGGTGCTGTGCACGCTGAAGAAGCAGCCTATTTTCCTTGCCAGGGCAGATATTTTCAAAAATAAATTCATTGCCCGTATTCTTTACCGTTTCAAAATGCTGCCTGTGTTTCGCATAAGAGACGGCTACGAGAATCTGAAGCAGAATGATGAAACGTTCAATGACACACTCCGGGTTATGGATAGCCTCAGCGGGCTGGTGATACTTCCCGAGGGCAATCATGCAGGTTACCGGAAACTGAGACAACTTAAAAAAGGTATCTGCCGCATAGCTTTTCAGACTGCCGAAGCTTCAGACTTCACAAAAGAGATAAACATAGTGCCCGTAGGGCTCGAGTTCACACACTACTGGCTCTTCAGACAGGTGCTTACTGTGGTTTACGGGCATCCGATAGCTGTATCTGAATACTATGAAACATATAAGGAGAATCCGAATAAAGGCCTGCTTGACCTGCGTGACAGGCTCTCTTCAGAGATGAAGAAAGTCATGGTGCACATCAGTGATGAGAATGATTATGAGGCCGTCAACGAGCTCCGCAGCATAGTAAACGAAAAGTACAGTGACAGCATCCGCTATCCCAAGCTCTTCCGTGACACCAGGCTCGTCGGTAAGATAAACGAGCTTCGCGTGTCTGACCCTCAGAGCTACAGGGAGATATGTGATGACAGTCTTGCAATAAGTGATGATACAAAACAGCTTCACCTCACCTACCGCCTGTTAAGAAAGAAGAAGCATCCCTTCGGATGGCTGACACTGTCATCACTCTTTCTTCTTGTTACTCTGCCGGTTTTTATTGTTGGTGCCTTACTGAATTTCATCATCTTCAAGGTCCCCGACCTCCAGTCGCGCAAGGCCAGGGACAAGGCCTTCATCAGCACCATGAGGTACGGACTCACCGTTGCGATCAGCTTTGTGATTTTCCCGCTCTATCTTGCACTTGCTCTCATCTTCATCAAACCATGGTGGCTCGCACTGGCCGCCTTCCCTGCCATTCCGGTGACGGGGCTGCTGGCATGGAACTGGCTCATGCTGTATCGCAGGACTGTTGGCGGATTCAGGGTAAGAACCCTGATAGCGGTCGGCAACCCCCTCTTCATAAAACTGCGTGACAGATACAATTCACTTACCGAACGAATTTCCAGGCTGTAAAAATGAATGATTTCTATTCCGGCAGGGTTGTGTGGATTACCGGAGCATCTTCTGGCATTGGAGAGGCGTTAGTCTATAAGTTTGTCAGCAATGGAAGCAGAGTAGTCGCTTCGTCATGTGACAGCGATCAACTTGACAGGGTAGCTGATCGCTGCTCAGGCATGAAGGGGAGTATCACTGCGGTACCCTTTGACCTTGCTGACACTGCTGCGATTGAAAAATTAGCAGGTGAGGTTGCTGCAAAGGAGGGTAGAATAGATATTCTTCTGAATATCGGCGGGGTCAGCCAGAGAGCTCTTATAATAGATACCCCGCTATGGCTTGACCGCAGGATCATGGAGGTAAATTACTTTGGCACCATTGCCCTTACCAAGGCCGTTCTCCCACACATGATCAGTGCCGGCGGAGGGCACATAGTTGCAACAAGCTCCATTTCAGGACGTTTCGGATTCCCACTCAGGTCTGCCTATTCGGCTTCAAAGCAGGCACTGCACGGATTCTTTGAGACCCTGCTTCTTGAACATAAAAAGGATAACATCAGAGTGTCAGTCCTGATACCCGGAAGGGTCAGAACAAAAATATCATTCAGTGCCCTCACCGCCAGTGGTAAAGAGCATGGCAAAATGGATGAAGGACTGGACAAAGGGATCACACCTGAAAGAGCGGCAGAGCAGATCATCAGGGGACTGAAGCGCAACAGGCGCGAGATACTGGTGGGCAGCAGCGAACTGCTGATGCTCTCGATAAGAAAATACTTTCCTGCCCTCTTCTTCAGGCTGGCAGGAAAAATCAAACCCACATGAAAACGGATATGAAAGGATATATAATCAGCGGCATACAGCAGGTAGGTGTTGGTGTGAAAGACCTTCAGACAGCCTGGGACTGGTACGTCAAAGTCTTCGGGATGGACTGTCTTATTTTCGAGGAGGAGGCAGAGGCGAAACTCATGCTCCCTTATACCGGTGGAAAGCCGAGAAGGAGGCATGCCGTTCTTGCAATGAACATGCAGAGCGGTGGCGGATTTGAAGTATGGCAATACAAGGGAAGAGAACCCCTGCCACGTGACCGCGAAACGAAGGTGGGTGACTTTGGTATTTTTGCATGTAAGATGAAGGTAAGGGATGTTAACGCAAGCTACAGGCATTTCATCTCAACAGGCGTTGAATGTCTCGGCGAACCGGCTGCTGATCCCGCTGGAAAACCAGGTTTCTTCGTGAAAGATCCTTTCGGTAACCTGTTTCAGATCGTTGAGGCTACCGACTGGCTCATGAACCTCAGGAAGATATCCGGCGGAGCCTACGGAGCAGTAATAGGAGTGTCAGACATCGAGAAGTCATTGAAAGTGTACTCCGATATACTAGGTTATGACAAGATCGTCTATGACAGGACGGGCACCTTTGATGACCTTGCCTCTGTTCCGGGCGGCAAGGGACGCTTCAGGCGCATGCTGCTTGCCCCCTCAAAACCGTTCCACGGCGGTTTTAACCCTCTCTTCGGACAGAGCCTGATTGAGCTTGTTGAGGCGATGGACAAGACCGCCACTAAGATATTTGAAGGCAGATACTGGGGTGACCTGGGATTTATACATCTCTGCTACGACATAAGCGGTATGGACAAGCTGCGAAACTACTGCCTTGAGACTGGCAGCCCTTTCAGGGTTGACAGCCAGAAGAGTCACGAAGGTAACAGCTTCGACATGGGCGAAGCAGCAGGCCACTTCTCATATATCGAAGACCCGGACGGTACTCTTATTGAGTTTGTGGAAACACACAAGGTGCCGATCATCAAGAAACTGGGCTGGTACCTCAATCTTAAAAAGCGTGACCCGAACAAAGCTCTCCCCGGATGGTTGATCAAGTCACTCAGGTTCTCGAGGGTTAAGGAGAGAAAATAGCGCAGAGCGGAGGGCTCAGAGCTCAGAGCGGAGAGCCTGTGCCTGGCTCATGACACGCATGAAATTGCCGCCCCATATCTTTTCAATATCACCATTGCTGAAACCGCGCCGGATGAGTTCTTTTGTTATGTTTTTCATCATGGATACATCGGTGCATCCCTCTATTCCGCCTCCGCCGTCAAAGTCAGACCCTATTCCGACATGATCAATGCCAATGATGTCAACGACATGCTGCACATGATTAACGGCATCAGCCACTGTAGCAAGCTTGACATACTTCTCTCTGAGCTGTGAGTACTCGGCCCATCGCTGTTCCTGCTGAGCCTCTGTCAGGTCAGGACCCATTGTCTTCCATCTGGCGCGAAGCTCCTGCATCTTTGCATCAAGCTCAGGATTGGGTTCCGGCTGCCTCAGGTAATCGCTGAGCAGGCATATCTGGATCACGCCACCGTTTTTCTTCAGGGCCTGCAACATCTCATCATCAAGATTACGCGGGCTCTCACAGAGCGCCCTGCATGACGAGTGAGAGGCAATCACCGGGGCCCTCGAGAGTTGTATCACATCATAAAATGAGTCATCGGATATATGTGATACATCTACCAGCATCCCCAGCCTGTTCATCTCCTTAACAACTTCCTCGCCAAAGGCTGAAAGGCCATTATGCTCAGGGCCATTGGGATCAGTGGAGGAGTCACATATATCATTATTTGCTGAATGACAAAGAGTTATATAGCGAGCTCCATGTTCATAATACTGGCTGATCCGTGAGATGTCAGTTCCGATGGGGTAACCGTTTTCGATCCCGATGAATATGGCAACCCTGCCTTCAGATTTCAGCTTCCTTGCATCTTCAGGAGTGAGTGCCAGTCCGGCCATCTCAGGGTAACGCTCCAGACTTTTGTAAATTGAATCAAATATTTCAATTGTGTTTGTATGTTCTGTTTCATATGCTTCGGGTGTTAGCGGACCCTGCCCGATGAAAACTGCAAAGAACTCTGCATCGAGCCCTCCCTCCTTCATCCTCGGGAAATCGACACAACCACGGTCATTTCTCTTTCCAAGGTCAAAGCCAACACGCGACAGTCGCATCGGTGTGTCACAGTGCGTATCAACA
>JAKEGI010000293.1 GCA_022615595.1 Bacteroidales bacterium
AAAGCTGAGCTGTGTCCAGAGGTCAGTGAGCGAGTTCTCCACTGGTGTTCCTGTAAGCACCAGCCTGTGTTCTGACTTAAGCCGGGTAACTGCCCTGTATATATTTGAAGAAGGGTTTTTGATGTACTGGCTCTCATCGAGTACAACATAAAAGAAGTTCATTGTTATGAAGAACTCGATGTCCTGTCTTACAGTATGATAGCTCGAAATGATTATATCATATCCTGAGAACTGTGATGCTGATCTCTGCCTGCCTGTTCCCTGGTGTATTTTTGTCTTAAGTGCCGGGCAGAACTTTTTAATCTCGTTGTACCAGTTATGGCTGAGAGAAGCAGGGACAACGATCAGCGAGGTGAGGCCGGTATTCTCCTCTCCGAAAAGAGACATTTGTCCCTCCTCCTTTCTATCCCCCGTCAAATGGATGTTCTCCTTGTTCCACATCAGCAGTGCCAGTGTCTGGAGTGTCTTGCCAAGCCCCATGTCATCGGCAAGACATCCTCCCAGGTTTTGTGTCTGAAGGAAATGCATCCAGCTCAGCCCTTCAATCTGGTAAGGTCGCATCTCTGCCTTCAGCCCTGACGGTGCATTTATGACCGGCAACTGGTCAGGCATTGCAAGCTTACTGAGCCTGGTGCATATATCGCAGTTTTCTCCCGTGAGCAACTCACTTATGATTCCGAAGTGCTGTTTGTGTACCATGAGGCTATCGTCCTCATCCTTGCCCATCTCGAACAATCCGCGATACCGCGTAAACCACTCCTCCGGCAGAACGGCAACAGTGCCGTCGGGCAACGGATACTCCCTGTTGCCTTCCAGAATATACTTTCTCAGTCTTGTAAATGGTATCCTGAATGATCCTATCTGCACCACCGCCTTCAGGTCAAACCAGTCATTGATAATCTGGTGGCTCAGAGTGATCTCCACAGGATCAAGAGAGTAGGGAACATCAAGGCTTCCGGTACGGATAATCAGTCCTGCGTCTGTCAGCTTCTTCCTGTTGACTGAGACGGTCTCTATGAGGACATAGATAGTATTCTCTTTTTCCGCCTCTGCACCAGCAGTCATGAAATGGATTCCGTCTTCGGAAAAGAGTCCCGAATCTTCGAGTAACCCGATGTAATTCTTCTCTCTGGCGGCATCGCGTTCCTTCCTTCGAAATGTAAAGACACCTTCTTCGTTACTGAAGGTTGTGAAGTGCCTGAGATCATCCGGGTAGTAGATTTCCCGGTCATCGTAACGAAACTTCAGAATTGCCACCGGAATTCCTCTAAGGCCGTTCTCCACCGTAAGGGTTGCAGTCATGACAGGCTCTGAGCGCTCAATCCGGAATCCTGTTCCTGTTACATTGTGCGTGTTGACAACAGAGAGCACGAAGGTTCTGAAGTACTTCTCTTCCGTAACCTGGGGAATGGTTATGTGGCTGCGTGTGAGAAAGGGTTTGAGCTTTGCTCCTTCAATATCAGATACAAAATGGAGCCTGTTCCCTGCCCTTATCACACAAGGCTTGTTCGAAAGGATATCAACAGGCTGGCTGCGCAGATCGAGGGGTTTGCCGTCAGACTCTATGATAAGGCTGTATCTGCTGCCTGTGGCATCACGGTCAAACCTGAAGAGAGGCGAGGCGCCCTCGGGGATTATTACCAGTCTGTCTTCAGGGTGAAGGCTTCCGATCCTTGTCTTCTGATTGTAAACCGGGATATCCTCTTTCAATGCAATATGCAGACTCTGGTAAATTCTTGATTCTATATATGGCTTAATCAGAGTCTCAAAATCCTTTTCTTCAACCGTTTCCATGAACTCTTTCACGTTACGGTGTTTTGAAAAAATCTTGAAGAGATTTCTGTCGGAGTATTCATTCAGCAGTTCCACCACCTCCCTTTCATCATTGTCCAGCTCTGACAGTGTTGTGCTGTCAGGGAAAGGTGACAGGGCTTCAGCCAAACTGGAATAGGTGAGGCCCTGCTTTCTCTCCAGGATATAGGGAACAAGCAGTGTACCCCAGCGGCGGTGCTGGGTCAGAATAAGTGCAAACAGCTTCTCTCGCAATCTTTCCCGGCCGGTGTACACGGTTGACGTCAAATCAACCTGCAATTATGGAAAATCCGGTCTCATTATCAAGTATAAGTGAAAAATATTTTAATATCTTGCCGTAATTGTTACTAAAGAGGAAGTAAAATGAAAAGGATACTTATAGTCAGTATGTTACTCTCCGGGTTTGTTGTTCTTAGCGCCCAGGAGACGCCCCTTACCCACGGCTGGAGGGCAAAGAAGGCATCCGAGGTCACTGTCGACGGGTGTCATCTCACGATGACAGAGCCTGATCTCTCAGGCTGGATCAGCGCCACAGTCCCCGGCACTGTCCTGACAACTCTGGTCAACAACGGCCTCATGCCTGATCCGTACTTCGGGATGAACAATGAGAAGATCCCCGACATTTATGATGCAGGGCGCGAATACTACACGTACTGGTTCTTCACAAGGTTTTCAACAGAAGGAATTGATGCCACAAAACAGGTATGGCTGAAGTTCAGGGGGATAAACTATTTTGCCGGGGTGTATCTGAATGGCAGGCGTATCAGTGATGACCTGCATGAAGGAATGTTCCTGCGTCAGAAATATAATATCACTCCATATCTTGCCAGTGGAGGAGCCAATCTCCTTGCCGTTTATGTTGAACCTCCCGCTAACCCCGGCAATCCGAACGGCGGTCAGGGCGGAGACGGCATGATTGGAAGGGATGTGACGATGCAGTTTACGCCAGGGTGGGACTTGGTACAGCCTGTAAGAGACCGCAATACAGGTATATGGGATCAGGTGGCCATAGAGGTTACCGGAGATGTTGATATAAGGGATATGTACGCAAGGACGCGAGTTCCGGGCATCAGGCTCCCCGGTGAACTGCAGGAGCCTGCCTATGTAACATTTTCAGCAGAGTTAGTCAATCCGTCTGACAAAGTTGTTGAAGGTGAAGCAGTCCTGGCATATACAGTCATCTCAGAGAGGAAGAAGATAAAGATCG
>JAKEGI010000294.1 GCA_022615595.1 Bacteroidales bacterium
CATATTTCCAGATCTCGGTACCTGCCGGATCCCAGATGGTATTCTGACAGTTACTGGTGCCGTTGGTACCCTGTATCCATTCCGAGACATTGTTCTCACAACCGTTTATCTGGCGACACATGCTGTGAACATGCATGCCTCCCTCATAGATGAAGTCAGTACTGAAGAAGTCATACTGGTCACCAGTAGGCCTGCGGTGGCGTGCTCCCATAGATACAGCCGAGACAGGCTTCTTTCCCGTAAACCAATTTATGACATCAATGTTATGAACGTGCTGCTCAACAATATGATCTCCTGACAGCCAGCACCAGTTGACCCAGTCACGGATCATATATTCCATTTCAGACCATGACGGATTAGGGTCGCGGTACCAGAGCTGTCCCTGATTCCAGTAACAGTTTGCAGATACTATTTCTCCGATCATTCCTTCCTGAACCTTGACCCAGTTGGCAACATAATCATGCTGGTGGTGCCTCTGTGTGCCGGTGACGACGCAGAGCTCCATTCCCTTTGCCTTCTCGCCTGTGGCAAGTATCTGACGTATCCCGACAGGGTCAACAGCCACAGGCTTCTCCATGAAGACATGCTTCCCGGCACTGACAGCAGCCTCAAAATGTTCGGGACGGAAATAAGGCGGAGTGGCCAGAAGGATAATATCAACACCTGATTCAATGACCTTCTGATAAGCGTCAAATCCCACAAAACACTTCTCGTCAGCTATCTCTATGCCGTCCTGGGCCAGTCGCTCACGGCAGGAGCTTATTCTGTCGGAAAGGACGTCACCCAGGGCCGTGATCTTCAGGTTCGGACCGGCGTTGACAAAGTTAAGTGCTACACCTGTTCCCCTGCCTCCGCAACCTATCAGCCCTGCCTTCAGTTCAGGGCCGTCAGGAGCCTTCTCAGGCATAAAAGGTGCGATCACCTCTTTTCTTTTAGGGGTTGAACATGATGTGATGATTGTCGGAACAACAATGCCGGCAGCTCCTGCTGCGGCTGCCTTTTCTAAAAAGCTTCTTCTTGAAATACCGGATTTTTTCATGATGGTGTTAAGGTTTTTTCAAAGTTACAATTTATGTTGTCGGTTATCTGTTGTCGGGTGTCTGTTTTTTTGGTCGGAAGGTCTGAGGTCTGAAGGTCACAAGTCTTAAATCGACAATTGTAAATCGCAAATCGCAAATCCTCCCTGCCCCTTAACCTCAACCTTAACCTTGACCTAAACACCTGCTCCCTGCCATTACTCATGCTCAAGAACCACCCTGAACCCCACATGGAAACAGTCAGAGTACCACCACTTGCTTTTAGGCATCTGAGGGTCAGTACGAAGCCAGTCATCTGTTCGTGTATGATCGCGCGCTGAGCTTCTTACCCCTGCCGCTCCGTCGCGGTATGATCCTCCCCTGATCACCCTCTCCGTCGTCCCCTCATAGGCGTCAGAACAAAATTCAGCTACATTGCCGCTCATGTTTTTCAATCCCCATGGATTGGCTTTCACCGTCGATGGCTCCTGTGTCTTTGAGGGACTGTTGCCCCGGTAAATCACAAATGTGCTTATAACAGCAGTATCTGACCTGCTTCCGAAAAGACCTCTCTTTTCAAATTTGTCAGGATCACCCTCGAAGAAATATGGGGTTTCTGTTCCCGCTCTGCAGGCATACTCCCACTCTGCCTCCGTTGGCAGACGGTAACTTTTTCCTGTCACCTGCGAGAGCCACCGGCAGTATGTCTCTGCAGCATGATAGCTCATTGAGATGGCAGGCCTGCTTCCCATACCCCAGTTCTGATCAGGCTTGCCGTAGGGCGGTGTGGCGCCTGTTATGGCATCTACATCCTGCTTCCTGAGACGTGACCCCTCAGTGTCGGTTGACCTGCCCTCAGAAGCAGTCTGCCTGTAGAACTCCATATATTCATCCCATGTAACCTCCACCTCTGCAATATAAAATGAGTCAACCTCAACCTGACGCTGCGCCTCATCATCTTCACGCAGCGGTTCACTGACGGGACTGCCCATTGTGTAGGTGCCTCCCGGAATGGCTATCATCCGGAATGAGACACCCGACCCGGGTACCTGTTCCGTGAAACTTTCAAAAGATGTGATTGCTGCTGGCGATTGGTATACCGTATCAGCCGGCGTCACGCCTGCCCCGAAGCTCTTATTGCTGCCGTGGGTATAATCCTTAATGTAGTGACCTGCATTGAGATGACAGCTTATACAGTGCATCTCTTCTCCCTTTTCGGTCATCTGCTTGTAATAGAGATGAGCATCCGACCCTTCACGCGTCAGCTTGGCAGGAAAAAGATTCTCATGGCATTTGACACATGATGCATTGTAAACGTGATGCACTGCCCTCTCCGTTGTTGAAGCTGCCTCCCAGTCAAATTCTGTGGAGTCTTTTGTCCAGTGACTCCAGAGATCCCGCATGCCCGTCTTTGCCTTTTCGACCAGGTATCCCTCTCCCTTGGGTGGAAGATGACATTCGGCACATGATATGCGGTATCCTGACCGTGTTGCATAATGGACTCCCTGTTTCCAGCTTGATGTTGCCTGCGGATGCACATGACATGAGGCACAGAATTCATTTGAAGAGGTAACCTCAACAGCTTTTCCGAACCCGAGTATAAAAACTGCGCCTGCAATAAGGCCTGGGATAAACCACAACAGGAAACGCTTCTTCACGCAACTGGGATTAAGGTGCTCAAGATAATAAAAAACAAAAGACAAAAAAGTAATGAAAAGCAGGAAAGCAACACTGTTGTGCACTGCGTTCCTCCATTAATGTTTAATTACTACTTTTGGCAAAACAGGTTTTAAATGAGGAAAATACTGCTGATCGCTATCCTAATCTTCACGGCAATTGTGGCCTCCGCTCATCCGTGGAAACCGCGCCATTATGTCATTGTCGACACCGACGGAGGGATTGATGACCTGAAAGCGATATGCCTGCTGATGGC
>JAKEGI010000295.1 GCA_022615595.1 Bacteroidales bacterium
AAGTTGGATGGCAGTCCGTCTGACTCAGTATAAAATCGCACAGACTTTATACTGTCAAGCTTCTCACTCAGTCTTACCCTGAAGATGCCTTTAAATCCGTGACTCATCCAGATATCACCATTATTATCCTCCTCGAAGACCCGAAAAGACTCATTGAACCCTTCAACCCTCCGGACGAATCTCCATCTGTCCTCTTCCCACCTGAAAAGTATAATTCCGCTGTAGGTTCCTCCAATCATGTATCCCGGATAGTTTTTAAGTTCATGATATTTCCATCCTCCGGTTATGTCATTAACAAGCCTGGCAGATTCACCATTTATAATATAGGTCCCTTTGTCATGACCGCAGATGAGAGCTCCCCGGTGTACACCAAGATACCAAACCTGACCATCCGTGTCGGGGATCATCGAAAAGCTGTTACCTGATGTACCTTCATTCCACTGTTGAACGTAAAGCCCCTGATTTGTTCCAAGATAGAGTCGCCCGTTAAATATGACAGAAGTATAGCCTGCACCAAAACCGTCAGGACCCTGAATAAATGTTATAGGTGAATTGATTATCACATAATCGATCCCGTTATCAAGTCCGAGCCAGATATTTCCTGCCCTGTCAGGATAGAGACTGAGAATTGTATTATTCTGCAGTCCTCTCTTTTTGTTTATATGCTGTACTATTGATCCGCTCTCATCAATTATTATCAAACCGTCAAGGATTGTTCCAATAGCAAAATAGGTCTCGTGCAGCATTGTGGCACAGTATATCTGGTTTGTTTTAAGCATCTCATTTACCTTGACATCCCACACTCTGAGCGTGGTTCCGTCATGAATAAACAGTCCGTTTCCACGGGTGCATATCAACATCTCATCGCCGTTGTTGAATGGCAAGATTGAGCCTATTTCATGACCGATAAGATCCGTGCAGCCTGCAAGTGGTTTGAGTTCCTCTCCGTCATACTCCAGGATGCCAAAGATCTCATCATTGAATATAAGTCTTCCGTCAACGCTATATGAGCTCTTGAATCTGTAGGGAGCGGTAAGAACCGAGACCTGTGTTCCCTCTTTGTAAATAAATGCTGTATAATACGACTGAAAGACAATGCTGCCCCTGTATGGAAATATATTCCACACATCGTCAAAATTGCGGTATTCTTCAGGAATGAGATCACGCATAGAACTGTAGGTCATCTGACCGTTTCCTGAAATGACCATTCTGCCTATTTCATTATATGCTCCGATAAAAACTTCGCCTTCATCATCAATATATACTGATCGCACCATTGAGAGGTTAGGCATCCTGTAAAGCTTCCATTCAACCCCGTCGTACACCAGCAAACCATCGTTATTGCCAATGTAAATGAATCCTTTAAGGTCCTGGGCTATAGCCCAGTTCTGAGTCCCCGCCCTGTAATCCAGCTTTGAGAAATTACGTATGTATGGTATGCCGATATCCTTGATCTCAGCTTTGACAGTAAGCAAAGTGCTGAAAGCCAGCAGAAACATGAAGGGGTACTTCCTTGTCACGTTATCAATATTACAGACTCACAATTTATGATTTTTTATACATTCCCCGGTAATAACACTCTGAATGAGCCGATTTTTTATATCTTTAACTCTTCTGACAGGCTCCTTCACCTACCCTGTGCAGATTATAGAGAGATAAATTGTTTGCGGATGACACCGTTTTTCATTTTTAGGTATATTTGCACGCCTTTTAAAGGCGCAGGTCTAACTTAATTATCGAAATGCGAAATGGTTAAAGTTACCCAGAACAGAATCCCTCATGAATTCTTCGTCACAAAAGGATCAGGATGCAGCGAGTATGCAATACATCCGGGATCATACCACATGGCACTGCATGATGCCGGAATTTCCGAGTTTAACATATTGAATTATTCTTCTGTGTTGCCCTCTACCGCTAAGTTGGTAACTCTTGATGAGGTTGACATGCCCCCCTACGGTTCTGAATTATGTACTATTATGGCCGTAGCCAACGGTTATTACGGTGAGCATATCTCAGCCGGAATAATATATGCCTGGATGTATAAGGATGATACCTGTGAAGAAAAGGTTGGAGGACTTGTATGCGAACTTGCCGGATACTTTGACATGGAAGCGCTGGAGGAAAGACTCTACACCGTGCTAAAGGACCTTCATGAGCGCACATTTGCCCAGTACTACCTGGGGGAACCTAACGTGATCAATGAGTCACTTACAGTCGACAAGAGGTATGGCACCGCGTTGGTGTCACTCTGTTTTGTGAACTTCACTTAGAATCCTGGCCCGCATTGCCGGCAGTCATGCAGGAGGAAACCTTCGGCCTCAGAGAAGAGTATTTATAAAGAAAATATACCATAAACTCTTGATCTAAGGACATGAAGTATAGATTCGCCATCTCTTTATTGATTCTGTTTGTATCAATACTCACCAGTCCATTCTCCTTCAGTCAGGACTACTCCGGCAGGCAAACCTTTTCCTTCGGCGGTGAGGAATTCCTTCTTGACGGTCGCCCCTTTCAGATTATCAGCGGGGAGCTGCACCCCGGGCGTATTCCGGCAGAATACTGGAGGCACCGCATACGGATGACAAAGGCAATGGGATGTAACACCATATCAGCCTACCTCTTCTGGAATTATCATGAGGAAACAGAGGGCATATATGACTTTCGGACAGGTAATCGTGACATTTCAAAATTCATTGACATTGCAGAGGAAGAAGGCATGTGGGTTATCATCAGGCCAGGCCCCTATGTATGCGCAGAATGGGAGTTCGGAGGTATACCCCCATACCTGCTCCGTACGCCTGAGATCAAGGTAAGATGTCTTGACCCGGTATATATGAAGGCTGCCGAACGGTATCTGTCGCGTCTGGCTGATGTGCTCCGACCACATCTGATCACCAACGGAGGTCCGGTGATCATGATACAGATAGAGAACGAGTACGGCAGCTATGGCAATGATCGAGGTTACCTTGCAGCTCTTAAAGGGATCTGGGAGAGGTGCGATATTGATGTGCCATTCTTCACCGGCGACGGTCCGACTACATATATGCTCGAGGCAGGAACCCTGCCAGGGTGTGCTGTAGGACTGGACTCCGGGTCTGATAAAGCTGACTTCGAGTTGGCCAGAAAGATGAATCCGGGTGTGCCAGTCTTTTCGAGTGAGACCTACCCGGGATGGCTGACACACTGGGGCGAGGATTGGGCGAGACCTGACACAGCCTCTCTCCTTCGCGAGGTGAAGTTTCTTATGGATAACCGTAAATCATTCAATTTCTATG
>JAKEGI010000296.1 GCA_022615595.1 Bacteroidales bacterium
AAGCCAACACCGCAGCCTGAAAGCTCCTTATAGGGGTAGTTGCACCCTGGCTGTTTCGGGTCAAGAACGGCTGTTGCAGAAGGTATCTCGTCGCCGGGAAGGTGATGATCACAAATGATTATGTCTATGCCTTTTGATCGTGCATACCTGACCTTGTCAACTGCCTTGATACCGCAGTCGAGAGCTATGATAAGCCTTGAGTTGCCCGATGCAGCATAGTCAATCCCTTTAAGGGAGAGTCCATAACCCTCGTGATACCTGTCGGGTATGTAGTAATCGAGGCTCGTATGTCTCTCTCTCAGGAAAGAATAGAGCATTGCCACGGCAGTAGTGCCGTCGACATCATAGTCACCGTATACAAGTATCTTCTCATTGCGTGAGATTGCTGTAGAGATACGATCAACCGCCCTGTTCATGTCCTTCATCATAAAAGGATCATGAAGCGATTTCAGTGAGGGGTTAAAAAAATCTTCAGCCTGTTTTTTTGTTGTGATGCCACGCTGCACCATGAGATTGGCAACAGGGACAGGCACCGCCATCTCTGTCGCCAGGGTCGTGACGACAGACTCGTCGCCCCTCTCTCTTAAGAGCCACCTTTTTTCCATTATATTTTATTTTAATAATATTCATATCCGAAGACCTCCCTCAAAGTGTTACGCATCACTTCCTTCACTTCACTCATGCTGACATTTATTCCTGTCTCCTTACCGATGCTTGTTACACCCTTATCAGTATAGCCGCAGGGATTTATATGGTCAAAATAAGAGAGGTCAGTGCTGACGTTAAGAGCAAAGCCATGCATTGTCACATATCTTGATGCTCTGACGCCTATGGCACATATCTTTCTTGCACCTGCCTTCACTCCCGGGTCAATCCAGACACCAGTGGCGCCGTCAAGACGTCCTCCGGTGATCCCGAAATGAAATACACATTTTATTATTGCTTCCTCCAGGAGGTTAATATATTGCCTCAATCCAACTCCCATCTCTTCCAGGTCAAATATAGGGTATCCGACAAGCTGTCCGGGACCGTGATAAGTTATATCTCCTCCCCTGTCAATACGGTAAAATGTTGCATCACGTGCCTGCAACTGTATATAGTCAAGGAGCAGATTCTGCTGTGAACCGCTTTTGCCCAGAGTATAGACATGATTATGTTCAACAAAAATCAGCCTGTCAGGAGTTATTTTTCCCTCACCGTCCATTCTCATCTTCTCAGAGACCTTCGCATTGAAGAACTTCTCCTGGTAGTCCCAGGTCTCCTTATAGTCTCTAAAGCCTATATCATCATATATAACTCTGGATGTCACGTTGTCAGTTGTCGGTTGTCTGTTTTCTGTTGTCGGTTTTATTTATCTCTGGAGGTTTTCCAGGAAGCTTCTACATAATTTATAAATGACGATAGTTTTTTACCAAGGAAATGATATTCTTCAAGCAACTTATCAACAGAGATATCTTCGTAAAGTTCTTTTATCATTTCAAGATGCGACTCTGTTTCCAGAAGAGATGCATCAGCAAAAATCAGGAATCTGATAAACTCTGTTTTATATTCCCTCCTTCCATATCCCTCAACTATATTGGATCTCACACTCTGCGCAGACCTTCGGATTTGGCTGCCCAATTCATATTGCTCAGTCTTTGGCAAATCAAGACTCATTAAATGAGTGGCTTTTGCGAGCCTGAACGCTTCATTGTATATCTCAAGTTCCTTATAACTCTTCATCTTTAACCGATAACCGAAAACCGACAACTGATAACATTAATTTATTACATGCCTCTCCGCATGAAATGAACTTCTGACAAGAGGGCTGCTCTCAACAAATTTGAATCCGATCTCAAGTGCACTGTGCCTGTACTCTTCAAATCTCTCCGGCGTAACATACTCAACCACAGGCATATGATTAAGTGACGGTGCAAGATACTGCCCCAGTGTGACAACACTGCAACCGGTTGAATAAAGGTCATGCAGTGATCCGATAACCTCTTCATGTGTCTCCCCCAGCCCCAGCATGAGTCCTGACTTCGCAACCATGCCTCTCGATGAAATATGCCTAAGGACATTCAGGCTGACATCATATTTTGCCACAGACCTTATCTGTGGAGTGAGCCTTCTTACGGTCTCTATGTTGTGGGAGATGACATCCGGGCCGGCATCAATGACAAGGTCTACCGCCTGCATGTCTCCCCTGAAATCAGGTATCAGCGTCTCGATGGTGACATTGCTGTTAATCTCCTTTATTCGTTGTATTGTCTGAGCCCAGTGCCGTGCTCCTCCGTCAGGCAGGTCGTCACGGTCGACCGATGTTATTACACAGTGCCTTAAACCCATGGTTTTCACTGCTGTGGCTACCCTTTCAGGTTCACTGCTGTCAGGAGGGAGCGGGTGGCCGGTGGCTGTGCCGCAGAACTTGCATGAGCGGGTGCAGATGTCTCCCAGTATCATCAGTGTTGCAGTACCGGCATTCCAGCACTCACCTATATTCGGGCAGTTTCCGCTGGTGCAGATGGTATGGAGGCGGTTCTCCTCCACCACTCGCTTGACCATGGTATAATTCTCCCCGCTGGCCCGCTGCATCTTAAGCCATAATGGCAGTCTCCTGTTACCCGGCATACCCTTGTTTCTACCCTGAATCACTACAATATGCAAAGGTAGTAATAAAAGGGAAAGAGAGAGACCTTACTTTCGACTCCTGTAACTATGAAAGTGTATCTTTGGATAATTAAACAACTGATAAAATGCCATGGCAGAATCAGTACCGACTCTGACAAGTATTATAAGCGAAGTTGTCATGCATACTCATGCAAAAGAGCTCATTGCACTTACGCAGATAAAAGAGCTGTGCGACGAGAAGAGACTTAACAGCCTCTTATGGGGAATGCATCCCGAGACAAAACTGCTCGTGCCTGACGGTGTGGGTTTTGTACCATACTTCATTCCCGGGACAACCGCTCCCGGCGAGGCAACTGTCAGGGCGCTTGAGAAGCATGACATCGCACTGTGGGAGAAGCATGGCGTCTTCGCCATAGGAACCAAACCCAATGAGACTTTTGATCTGATAGATATACTGACAAGGTCAGTCTCAATATACTTCCTGTGCCGTTCTGCCGGGAAAGAGCCTGAGGGTCTCACTGACGGTCAGATAGAAGAACTGGGAAAAATAAAATTCTGAATCATCTGATATGGATACTGTTTATCTGAACGGGAAGTTTGTATCCCGTGACAACGCCTGGATAAGCCCTGATGACCGGGGATTTCTCTTCGGTGACAGCGTTTACGAGGTTGTGCGGTGGTACGGCGGGTTCTTCTTCGATATGAAGGGTCACATGGCCAGGTTGCGGCGGAGTCTTTCCGAGACCCGCATCATATGGAATGAGATTGAGTCTTTTCCGGAGGTTGCCCATGAACTGATAACCAGAAACTCTCTCGATGACGGCTGTTCGCTCGTCTACCTGCAGGTGACAAGGGGCTCGGCACCACGCACACATGCCTTTCCTGAACCGCAGGTGCCGCCTACCGTTTATGCTTCTGCCCGTCGGCAAAGCCTTGACACCCTGGTCTGGGAAAGAGGCATCAGCATCGAGCCTGTCACAGACCCACGCTGGAACCGTTGTGACATCAAGTCAACTGCCCTTCTCCCAAACATCCTGGCCTACCAGGAGGCGCATGACCACGGGTTTGCAGAAGTGTGTTTCATCCGCGACGGCTTCGTTACTGAAGGTGCTCATTCAAATATATTCTTTGTCAGGAATGAAACACTGTATACCCATCCGGCAACAAACAGAATACTCTCAGGCATAACCCGCAACAACATTATCTCATTGGCTGCCGACAATGGTGTCGCACTGGTTGAGGAAGCCGTCTCTGCGGATATGATATCTTACATGCACGAAGCCTTTCTGACCAATACCTCAGGTGAGGTTGTCCCGGTCATAAAAATAGGAGACCTTGTTATCGGTGACGGTGCGCCGGGAGAGATAACCAAAAAGATGCAAAGGCTTTTCAGGGAAAAGGTTGAAGCATGGGGCGAGGAGCTATTGGCCAGGGGCTAGGGGCAGGCAGCTCAGGGCACAGGGCGCAGAGCATAGAGCACAGATCATAGAGCGTAGAGCATAGAGCGTAGAGACCTTCAGACCCCAGACCTTCAGACCTCAGACCCCAGACCTTCAGACCTACTGCCTATTGCCTGCTGTCTCTCAAATATTACCTT
>JAKEGI010000297.1 GCA_022615595.1 Bacteroidales bacterium
AGCGTGTTGAATGAAGGTGTGTAGTCATATATCCTGTTCTCCTCCATTCCCTCGAGATAATCGCTTGTGAAGATGTCACTCCTGTTCCAGTCGCGGTCACAATGAATAAATGTGTATGACAATGATCCTGCATCACTCCCGAGAAGGTCAAAGTTCAGTACTATCTGTTCAGGAGTATACAGCTGAATAACCGGATATGAGAGCCTCCATCCCTCTTTATCGAACCAGATGCTCTTCACATCAGGAGCTGCATAATCAACAGTCGGGATATCCTGTGCCGATGAAGAAAAAAGTCCGGATAAGAATAATGATATCGATAAACTTAATACTTTTATCATTGTTAAAATGGCAGTATAAGTTCTGCCTGGTTAAAAATACAAATATCCTGCCGTTCATTAACACGTCGCAGTTGAAAAACAAATGTGTGATTTTTGTCATATATATCTGTGAAAGAAATAACAATGCGTTATACTTGCATTCTGAAATTGAAATAAGCTGAAGTCAATATATGTCAACACCAATCAGATTACGTAAAGGATTAAACATCAAGCTTGCAGGGAAAGCTGAGAAGATACTTCTTCCGGAGGTTCCGGTAAGCAGGTACGGTGTCAGGTTTGCTGATTTTCCCGGTCTCACAGCCAAACTTGAGGTTAAGGAAGGAAGTGTGGTCAGTGCAGGCACTGTGCTGTTCCATGACAAGTTAACTCCGGAGATAAAGTATGTATCACCAGTCAGCGGAGTAGTTAAGGAGGTTGTAAGAGGTGAGAAGCGTCTTCTGCTTGAGATTGTAATTGAGCAGCAGGGCAGTGAGAAGGTTGATTTCGGTACTGCAAACCCCCTAAGCCTGTCGCGTGAGGAGGTAAAAGAGAGGATGATGATCTCAGGAATATGGCCTGTGCTCAGGCAGCGTCCTTATCATATCGTTGCCCATCCGGCGGCGGTGCCGAAGGCCATATTTATCTCTGCTTTTGACACGGCACCTTTGGCTCCTGATCTTGATTTTGTGATGACCAACATCCAGGGGGGGGATATGCAGACTGGCATCGATGCGCTCTCGCGTCTCACTGATGGCAAGATACATATCTCATTTGACAGGGACGGATCGAGGGTGGCAGAGGTAAGGAGCCTGAAGGGGGTTGAGTCTCACACCTTCACAGGGCCGCATCCGGCAGGTAATGTAGGGATTCAGATACATCATATTGACCCGGTATCAAAGGGAGAGGTTGTATGGTACCTTGACATACAGGACGTTGCTGCCCTGGGCAGGCTTTTCAGCACCGGGTATCATAACCGTGACCGCATCATAGCACTTGCGGGTCCCGGCGCGCTGCACCCCAAATACCATCGTACCAGGCCCGGGGCATCCGTTGCCGCTATCCTGAAGTCGAACCTGAAGGATCAGAACCAGAGGGTCATTAGCGGGAATGTGCTGACAGGCAAGAAGATCACAGCAGATGGTTCCATAGGGTTCTATGACAATATGGTGACAGTATTGCCTGAGGGTGACTACAATGAATTCTTCGGATGGGCAACGCCGGGCTATGACAAGTTCAGTTACTGGAAGACCTTCCTGTCAAAACTGATACCTAAGAAGGAATATGTGCTTGACACAAATATGCATGGCGGACACAGGGCATTTGTTGTCACCGGTCACTATGAGAACGTGCTGCCGATGGATATCTACCCGGTTCACCTTGTTAAAGCCATACTGGCAGGTGATGTTGAACTGATGGAAAGCCTCGGCATATACGAGGTGGCTGAAGAGGATTTTGCGCTGTGTGAATACATCGATCCGTCAAAGATCGAGTTTCAGGAGATCATCCGTCAGGGCATTGACCTGATGATAAAGGAAATGAATTAATAACGGTAATAGTTTTATAATGAACTTCTTACTTAAACAAATAAAGAAGATAAAGCCCCAGTTTGAAAAGGGGGGGCGCTTCGAAAAGCTCCGGTCTGTCTTCGACGGATTTGAGACTTTCATATTTGTCCCGGAGAAAGTGACCACGAAAGGTTCTCATATCAGGGACTACATGGATATGAAGCGCACCATGACGGTTGTTATACTGGCGCTGCTGCCCGCGCTTCTCTTCGGGTCATACAACATCGGGCTGCAGCATACCAGGGCGTTCGGGATAGAAGGATGGAGCCTGATGCAGATGTTCTGGTTCGGCTTCCTGAAGATACTGCCTCTGATAATAGTGAGTTACGGGGTTGGTCTGGGGATAGAGTTCGTGGTGGCACAACTGCGCGGTCATGAAATTAATGAGGGTTATCTTGTCACAGGTATGCTCATTCCGCTGATAATGCCTGTCGATGTCCCGCTTTGGATGGTGGCTGTCTCAGTCGCTTTTGCAGTTATCATCGGCAAGGAGATATTCGGCGGTACGGGGATGAACATACTCAACCCTGCGCTCACGGCCCGCGCGTTTCTCTTTTTCAGCTACCCGGGATGGATGACAGGTGACAAAGTCTGGATTGAGGGCCTTACAAAAGGGACTGCCGTTGACGGTTTCTCAGGGGCAACGCCTCTGGTGCTTGCCAAGCTTGATGAGTTTGACAGGATGCCGTCAGTGATGGAAATGTTCATCGGAACAATCCCGGGCTCTGTGGGAGAGACATCTGTAATAGCAATACTTATCGGTGCCCTGATACTTATTGCAACCGGAGTGGGCAGCTGGCGTATCATGCTCAGTATGACACTGGGGGCATTGGGAATGGGGCTCCTGCTCAACCTTGCAGGCAGCAGTGCCTACTCGCAGCTTCCGGCATATTATCATCTTATAATGGGTGGATTCGCCTTCGGAGCAGTCTTCATGGCTACCGATCCGGTGACAGCCGCACAGACGAACACAGGCAAATGGATCTACGGGGCTCTTACAGG
>JAKEGI010000298.1 GCA_022615595.1 Bacteroidales bacterium
ACTCTCGCCGGTGATGAAGACGGACAGGTCTGTAGGAGCCACCTGAACGGCGATATCCAGTGCCCGGTTCAGCCCCTCATGATTGCCAATAATACCAAACCTCTGCTTTACTCCCTGTAACTCCTTCATGGGTTAATAATAAACCATGCGAATTTACGACTTTTTTGGATTATGGGAAAGCCGTCCGGCCACAAAGACTGACACAATGACATTAAGGCTGGTTTTTAATACAGTCACTGGCAAGGAGTATATTTTAAACTTTTACATACTCTCATTGTTATACCAATAAGTTAGTAAGATTGAGAGAGATGAATGCAGGGAGCAGGACTTATTCGATAAAGGACCTTGAGAACTTTTGTGGCATAAAGGCCCACACCATCAGGATGTGGGAGAAGCGATACGAGATTCTCAGGCCTGAAAGAAGCGATTCTAACATCAGGCATTATACGGAAGAGGAGCTTAAAAAGCTCATTACAGTATCAATACTAAACAGGAACGGATTAAAAATATCGCGAATAGCCAGTCTGAGCGACAATGAACTCCTTAAGGAGGTAATGAAGTACGGATCGGGAGATGAGCAAAGTGACGGCTCATTCAAGCCCGGTGAGTTGATCATGTCAGCCCTTCGCTTCAGCGAAGACCAGTTCAGGGAGAGACTGATGCCTTTTATTGCCGGGAAGGGATTGAAGGAATCATATATCAGGGTTTTCCATCCGCTTATGCAGAAGGCAAAGGCGCTGTGGCTCACCGATTGCCTCTCAAGGCCTCAGGAACAGTTTATCAGGCATGTCATCAGGTCACTCATCATCTCTGAAGATCTCAGGCTTGTTACGCCGCCGGCCTCAGAGAGCGCCGCAGTGATAAATCTCGGGGATAATGAAGCTGAAAACAATCTTATCTTTTTGAAGTACCTTCTCAAACAGAAGGGCATGGATGTTGTTTATACCGAAGGCACTCTTTCAGGCGATGAAATAAAAGGTATACATCTGATCAGGCCTTTTACCGTCATGGTCATTAACCTGCCGGCTGCTGAACCGGAGGATGAGATAAAAGGATTCTGCAACGACATTACCCGTGAACTTAAACTGAGGAAAGTACTTGTCACCGGCAGGTATGACAGCAACTGCACATGGAGTAACGGCAAAACAGAAGCTGTCTCCACTCCTGCCGAGATGGCAGCATGGGCAGACAGGCTCTGAAAATCAGGACCCCCTACTTTTTCTTTACTCTGACAACAATTGAATCGGCTATCTGCAATGCCGTTGTAAGCGTTCCCAGTTCTGGTTTATCTCAAACAATATAATGAAGGGAATAAATTGATAATATATTTGAGTAAATATCAGAACAACCCTCTGAACCATGCCTCCTCGGCTGTCAGATCAATGTAAGGGGCCTTTTCTTTCAGTTTCGCTATCCTGCCGAGCATAACAGATGCGAACGGAGCTGTCTCCTCCTTTCCTCCCGTTGGCCGGTGTGCCATAGCCCTGGTAATAGCGGCTGCCTCGTTCCATATCCGAATCACGGGGCTCTCCATAAAAACAGAGGTGAATTTCTCCCGGATATATTCAATTGCCGTCTCTGACGGATGGACCATATCGGAGGCATAGAACCTGTAATCGCGGAGATCATCCATAAAAATCTCGTAAACAGGGAAATAACCTGCCACCGCGGGATGTTTCACAAGCTCGTCGATTGCCAGAAGCAAATTTGCCTTGCTGACCTGGTTGGCATGTGCGCCGTCACTTAGATGCCTGACAGGACTGACGGTAAACCATACCTTCAAACCGGGATTTGTAACAGCCAGCCGGTCAAGAGTTGCCTTCCACCTCTCTGTTATCTCTGAGTATGTCGCCTGCCTTCGGTTGAAGAGCGAGGAGGGCAGCTTGTGGCAATTTGCAACAACGGCGCCGCTTTCCCTGAGGGTGAATATGTAGGAGGTCCCGAATGTGACAAACAGAAAAGATGCACGGTGGAGAAAACCGGATGCATTGATGCTGACATCATTAAGCCTCTCAATAAGCACATCGCGGTCATAAGAGGAGAATGCGGTATGATGATCAAGGCTCATGTAGCGGTTCTGGTGCAGATAAATGTCTTTATCGGTATAGGTGTGAGCGTTTATAAACCTGTCAAGAGCAGTTGCAACTGAAAAAGGATTAAAAAGGGTTCCGTGCGGATTTGTCATGACATCCAGTTTGCCTGATGCCATCCGGTAACCAATCTCATTTGCGAAACATGACCCGATGAACATTACAGGAGTCAGAAAGGTGATCTTCTCCGTTGAGACAGGAAGGGAGACCTCTGTACGAAGTTCCATTTTAATATTATAATAAGGTGTCAATCCATTCGATGATGAAGTCAAAATGTTCATCCCTCAAATGGTCATTATGGAGCTCATGGTATCCTCCATCCCAGAGCTTGAGAGTCGCCACCGGTGCTGAGCCTGCAACCTCAACGGAGCCGGATGGAGAAGTGATCATGTCATCCCTGCCATGAGCAAGAAGGAGAGGACAACCTATCTCAGAAGCCCGGGCAAGTGTCTCTGCTGCAGCATCAGTCATCGAGGCAAAGAGTCCGGCTGAAATCATCCCATGAACGAGCGGATCGCTCTTGTATAGGGCAACAACCTCCCTGTCCCGTGAAAGACTGTTGATATTCAGTCCTGAAGGTTGCGTCATGCCGGGCATCAGCTTTTTTGCAACCGATGCCAGTAATACCTTTAATTTAGGAGGCTCCTCAGCCAGCCTCACCCATGGCGAGGTAACTATTGCACCTCTCACTGAAGGTTTTCTCCTAATTATATAATTCAGTACGAGACCTCCTCCCAGGCTGTGTCCGTAAAGAAAAAGCGGAACTCCGTCAATATCCGCTGAGATCCCTTCAATTACTGTATCGAACATGTCATATATCTTCTCAAGAGGCGGCATAACTCCGCGCCTTCCGGCCGACTGTCCGTGACCGGGAAGATCAAATGACCTGAATGAGATACCGGCCCTGTTAAACCTCTCAGCCCACGTCCTGTATCTGCCTGCATGTTCACCAATCCCGTGAACAAGAAGAATGAGGGCTTTTGGATTACTCTCAACATCATTATTGTAAAAAGCTGTCTTACAGCTGCATATATCTCTTACCTCCATGACATGTTTTTTGTAAAGATATTAAAGTGCCATGAGAGAAAAAAATCTCATTTTTTCAGACTGAGAGGCGTAAAAACCCGTTAATAGTGTTAAAATTCAGTTAAAATCCAATGATCTTTCAATTTAGACAAATATATGTTATATACCTCTTTACCTGCCACTTACTATTTAGAATGAGTATAAATAAAGCTATATTTCATCGTATTTAAGGATATTCGGATTTGGATATCTTATATTCTTCGTTTAACTTTGTGTCAACAAACAATTAAAATTGTTGAGATATGACTGCACAGGAATTCACATCAAGTATAATAGGTCTGAAGGGCAATCTTCAGAAGTATGCCCTCAGTCTGACACTCGACCGCGACAACGCGCTTGATCTTGTCCAGGACACTTTTCTGAAAGCGATACAGAATCAGGACAAGTTTGTGGATGCCACCAATCTTAAAGCGTGGGTGTTCACGATCATGAAAAACACCTTCATCAACAATTACCGCAGGAAGATGAGGGAAAACACAATGATGGACGGCACGCAGGAGTTGTATTACATAAATCTTCCCTCTGACAAGGGAAGCATCTCCCCTGAGTCATCCTATGCCGAAGAGGAAATCATAAAGGCTATTGACAGCCTGCATGACGATTACCGTATGCCGTTCCGCATGCACCTCGAAGGGTTCAAGTATGAAGAGATTGCCGAGGAGCTCAACCTGAAGCTTGGTACTGTAAAGAGCCGTATTTTCTTTGCACGCCAGAAGCTGATGAGCGTTCTCAAGGATTATAATGGTTAGGTTTGAGTTTTTAATGTAGGTTTCAAGGGAGGATTACTTAACGCGATCCTCCCTTATCTTTTTAATGAGGGCAGGCTTTTTGAATAACTGGGAAGAGAAATTCTCTTTTTAATATCTTTATACAAAATTATTACCGAAATGAAAAAATATCTCTTCATCACCCTCTTTGCTCTTACACTGTCAGCAACCACACTCTCCTCGCAGGAGAAATATGTTGAACCTGTCATCAGTCATGTCACCGTGTTCAGGCAGGGTGCTCAGCTGTCAGGTGAGCTCAAGCTGGCATTGCAGCCCGGCACGATTGATGTTGTCGCCGGAGGTCTGTCGCCCTGGATTGATCCTAACAGTATACAGGTAAGGGGGGAAGGTGATTTCATGATAACTGGTGTCAATCACCGGAACAACTATCTCGAGAATCCGGAAGAGTCATCCGAAATAACCGGTCTGCGCGAAAAGATAGAGGCTCTAACCGTCAAGATCGAGGATGAGAAGACTGCTGTTGAGGTGCTTCTTGAAAAGGAAATCTTCCTGAAATCGAACTATGATGTTGTAACCAACAAATCGATCATCACTCCTGAGCAGTTGAAGGCTCTTCTTGATATTTATACTTCAAACACCGAGGCCGTAAAAA
>JAKEGI010000042.1 GCA_022615595.1 Bacteroidales bacterium
ATTGTTGCACGTCATATTATTCCTATTGCTTTGCGGCCCGTTGCTTGCACAGGGTGATATTGACCCGCAGGACAGGCTTTTCTGGCGCAATGAGCGCTCATTCGGTCTTGCCCTTAACACTGACGGATGGTCTTTTATCTACCGTGAGCTGCGGCAGACAAAACCTTCGAGCAGGATCTTTTTTGAGGGTTCCATGGAAGGCTTCAAGCACCCCAAGGAGATCAAACTTACAAACTACTATTTCCAGAACTCAGGTTCATTCGTATACGGCAAGCTTAACACCACCTGGACTGTTGGTGCAGGGTTCGGTTACCAGAAAGAGCTTTTTGAAAAGCGTGATCTGGGCGGCGTATCAATAAGCTGGCTGATCGGCGGCGGCCCTACACTGCTCTTCGCAAAACCGATATACTACGAGGTTATTGTACCCACAGGCGGAGGTTATTACGAGATAGAGGAACAGAAGTTTGATATTACAACGATCCATCAGGCTCTTGACATCGTGGGGAAAGCATCATTCTTTGATGGCTTTGATGAAATAAAACTGATCCCCGGCCTCGTGGCCCGCGGCGGCTTTAATTTTGAATACAGCAAAAATGACAAGCTTACTCATGCGATTGAGGTTGGAGCTATTTTTCACGCATTCACCAGGGAGGTCCCCATCATGGCAAATGAAAACAACATGCAGTTCCTTCCGGCATTGTTTGTCAGCTACCGCATCGGTATGATCCTTGACCCTCTTAAGCCGTCACGCTTCTCCGACCTTATCTTCAGACCCAACAAGGAATAATTCCATCCTCTCTTTAATCTCTCCTTTTTATTTTATACTTTTGGGGTCGTTTAAATAACCATCTAATTTTTTCAATATGGCAAAGATAAAAGTAGCTATCAACGGTTTCGGAAGGATAGGCCGCAACGTATTCAAGCTTGCGCTGGAAAAGCCTGAAATAGAGATCATAGGCATCAATGACCTTACCGACACAAAAACACTTGCACACCTGCTTAAATATGACTCCACACAGGGTAAATTCCACGGAGTCACCCATGATGATCAGAACATAATCGTCAACGGCAAGAAGGTAATGGTGCACGCAGAAAAGAATCCTGCCGCAATTCCCTGGGAAGTAAAGCCTGACATCGTGATCGAATCGACGGGTATTTTTACATCCAAAGAGAGTCCCAAGGGTGGCTATGGCGACCACCTGAAGAACGGCGCCAAGAAGGTAATCCTTACCGTTCCCGCTAAAGACACTATCGATGCAATGATAGTGGTGGGTGTCAATGACGACATGCTCAAGCCTGAGCATCAGTGCATCTCCAACGCTTCATGTACAACCAACTGTCTTGCCCCCGTGGCCAAGGTGCTGAATGACAATTTTGGCATAGAGATCGGCTTTATGACCACAATTCACTCCTACACCAATGACCAGAAGATACTTGATCTTCCTCACAAGGACCTTCGCAGGGCCAGGTCAGCGGCAGTGTCACAGATACCCACAACCACAGGAGCAGCCAAAGCTGTTGGCAAAGTCATCCCTGCCCTCAAGGGCAAACTCGATGGCCTTGCAGTGAGGGTTCCCACACCAACAGGTTCTCTCGTTGACCTCGTGGCCGTTCTGAAAAAGAGCGCCACCAGGGAAGAGATCAACGCTGCGATGAAGAAAGCTGCTGAAGGTCCCATGAAGGGTATTCTTGAATATACCGAAGACGAGATTGTATCAGTGGATGTGATCCACAACCCTGCGTCTTCAGTATTTGACGCACAGAGCACCATGGTCAACGGAACAATGATAAAGGTTCTGTCATGGTATGACAACGAGTGGGGCTACTCGGCAAGATGCATTGACCTGATATTGATGATGGGCAAGATGCTCTGAAAGATTCAGAAAAAATGAAACCGCGGTGCAGATCGCGGTTTTTTTATTCCTGTGAACGGAGGATTAATGTCAGATGACCATCTTTACATCCATCGGCACACCTGCGGAATCACGATAATGCTCACCGAGCTCGTGCATCGCCTCATCATCCTCCTCATAAAGCCACGTGATCCTGACCCTGTACTGAGGCGCCCTGTAGGTGCTGATCATCCTTAGTACGTCACGAAGAGCCTTTGATGAACCACTGTTGATATATTCCAGAAAAATAATCAGGGTCAGCTGACTGTAGCGACTCAGGTGTGACCTGACCCAGTCTTCAAGCGGATTGTATACAACTTCCGGCCTCTCAGCAATAGAACGGCCTGTTATCCTGAGAATATCTTCATCAGGATCATATGTGATCCGTGGAAAATTTTTCGACCCTGCCTGAATTATTTCAATGCTCATGGCATTTTAACGTTGTTCAGAACAATTCAATATCAGTCATCTGGTTGTTACTCATATCTCAACGCCTCTATCGGATCAACTGCCGAGGCCTTCATGGCAGGCAGGTAACCTGAGGCAATGCCGACAATAAAGCAGGCAAAGACACCTCCCCCGACCCAGAGCCATGGTATTGTGAAAGGGGAGCCCATGCCAAGTGACACCAGATTGCCTATGATTATACCCAGCCCAATGCCGAACAAGCCTCCCATCTGACCTATTATAACCGACTCATAGAGGAACTGCTGCCTGATGATATTTGTCTTGGCACCCAATGCCTTGCGTACACCTATCTCCCTGGTTCTTTCCGTAACCGATACAAGCATAATATTCATCAGCCCTACAGCAGCACCGAAGAGGGTGATGAGCCCAATTATCGTTGCAGCCAATGTGACATACCTGATGTTGTCAAGAAGTATCTCCAGGATACTGTCACTCTTCTGAACGTTGAAGTCCGACTCATCACGGGGGTCAAGATTGCGTATTATGCGGAAGATGCCCTCTGCCTCGCTGGTGAGCATATCGAGCGCCAGGGCCTTGTGAGGCATGACACTTATAGTATATGTGATGTTTGGACGGGAGAAATACTGTCTCGCTGTGGTAATCGGGATCACAGTCATAAGATCACCTCCCATGAAACTGCTTCCCTTGCTCTTGAGCACGCCGATGACTGTCAGCTTCAACCCCGGAAGACTGATCTCCTGGCCCAACGGATCAATACCGGGAAAGAGAAATTTTACAATCTCCTGGCCGATTAAGACAACATGCCTGCTGCCATCAATATCCTCAGGTGAAAAGTTACGCCCCGATTCAAGCTCATAACCTGCAATAGTAATATAGTCTTCATCAGATCCGTATACCTGGATGTTAGGGTTCGTCTCATTGTTCCTGTACCTGACAGTAGCCAGCCCGGTTGCATTGAACCCCACTGAGACCCAGGCCGGCTCCGTGAACCTCTTCTTGAACTCCATCGCCTCACGGTAGGTAATATGAGAGTGATTCTTTGTCCTGTAGTCCCTGTTACCCACAACAACCCTCATAGACCGCGAGGTAATTGAAAATGAGTTGGCTCCCATCATCGTGAACTGCTCGGTAAGAGTGTTCTTCAGACCGTCAATGGCTGTCAGGATACCAACAAGCGCCATGATACCAAATGCAATGATGGCCATCGTGAGAGCTGCCCTGACCCTGTTTGAACTTATTGCCTTGAAGGCAACCCTGATATTCTCAGTAACTAATGTTATCCTTTTCAACCTTCCTCCTCCGGCGCAGATTAAGGAACTAAGATACACCTTTTCTTGCATTCTTCGCCCTGGCCCGGCAAAATTGATTTTTTCCGCATTATTTTTAAAGATTTAGTTGTATATTTAATTTATTAGTTGTATATTTGATGTTATTAAAAGATAAAAAGATGGAGATAAAGGAACTGACAAAGGCTGAGGAGGAGGTGATGCAGATACTCTGGAGACTGAAAAAAGCCTTTATAAAGGAGATACTTGAAAAATTTGATGAACCCAAACCAGCTTATTCGACGGTAAGTACCATGATCAGGATACTGCTTGAAAAAGGATTTGTAAATTACAAGGTTTATGGCAGGACATACCAGTACTTTCCGGTCATATCAAAGGATGATTACCGCAAGTCACAGATGAGCAGCTTTGTGAAGGATTACTTCTCAAACTCATACCAGAAGATGGTGAGCTTTTTTGCCCGTGAAGATTCCATAACAATTAAAGATATGGAGGAGATAATGGAGATGCTGAAGAGAGACCGGAAGATAAAAAAATGATGATATGAATTGGCTACTTGTTTACGCTGTTTCTGTTGTCCAGTGGTTCAATCCGGCTGCCATTCTCATGCAGCCAGTCGGTTAAAGAGAGCGCTCCTGAAATACCCGATCCGACAATCGCAGTATATGATTCAGTCTGAAAGATAATGTTTTCATGACCGCAGATCAGCAACCCATTTTTATGGATGATCCCACATCAAAAAAATTCATGGAATGGGTTTATTCTAACGTAACCTGCCCGGAGCAGGCGAAGAACCTGGGAGTAGAGGGAAAGGTAATAATCAGGTTCATCATTGACGAGGATGGCAAACTAATAGATCCTGAGGTAATTAAATCAGACAATCCGCTGCTCGACGAGGCTGCCTTAAGTGCCATTGAGAACTGCCCGGAATGGGCACCGGGGAAATACAAAGGCAAGCCGGTCAAGGTTTACTTCGCCATGCCTGTCACCTTCAAGCTTAACTAAGTCAGGCTTACAAATGGGACTGTTACGTTAAATAACGTGACAGCCTCTATTATTTTCCCTTTTCATCATTTTGCTACCTTTGCCCGTGTGAAAACGGGAGTGATTCCTATAGAACAGAGAATTGATGCCTTTGCCTCACTGGGAGAGGCAATGCGTGAAGGCGCAACAGGAATGAGCTCCGGACCTGCCGGAAGGTTCTCAGACCTTGTCAGCACCGCTCAGCTCTCAAACCCATGGTTCACTCCTGAAAATGTAACGCGGGCACTAAGTTCTGTCGGAGAGACTCTTAAGTATGAGAACCTGACACGGTGGCTTTCGAGCTACCCTGAGATTGACGGTCACAATGATGAACTGACAGTCGGAGTGGTTATGGCCGGCAATATTCCCATGGCAGGATTCCACGATCTTCTCTGCGTGCTGATAACCGGCAACAGGCTGATGGCCAGACTGAGTTCAAAAGACGAGATCATGATCCGGACTGTCGCTGAGACACTCCTGGAAGTTGAACCCGGATTTTCAGATAGGCTCATTCTAACCTCGGAGAAGCTTGCAGGTTTCGATATGGTAATCGCCACCGGCAGTAACAACAGCGCCAGGTACTTTGAATACTATTTCAGAAATATCCCATCCATTATAAGGCGTAACAGGAACAGCGTCGCCATTATCGAAGGAACAGAGTCAGATGAGGAACTGGTGCTTCTCGGTCATGACCTCTTCTCCTACTTCGGGCTGGGATGCCGCAATGTCTCAAAGTTATACCTGCCGGCAGGATATGACATAATGAAACTTGTTTCTCACTGGGGCTCCTGGGCAAAACTGCGCGAACATCATAAATATGCCGTCAATTATGACCACAGGAAGGCAGTCATGATTGTCAACAGGGAGCCTTTTACAGATACTGGCTTCTCTCTTTTAAGTAATGACAGCTCACTTACACCTCCAATGGCAGTGGTAAATTATGAATTCTATGATGATATTGGAAATGTCAACAGCACCCTCGATGCTCAGGAAAACATGATACAGTGTGTGGCAGGTCATGGACGGATACCTTTTGGCAAGTCTCAACAGCCCGAATTATGGGATTATGCGGACAACATCGACACAATTGAGTGGATATTAAAAAAAAACAGGCTCAGGTGAATGTATTTTAAAAAATATTAAATTGCACCGTTTGAAACATGGAGAAACATGGTATACAGGTTTGTGGTATTATCTGATGAGGATGAAGCTTTTGTGAGGGAGTTTGAGTTTCTCGAAAGTCATAATCTGCTTGATTTTCACAATGCCATTCAGGAGGAGCTTGAGTTTGACAGATCTCAGATAGCCTCTTTTTATATGGCTACCGATAGCTGGGAGAAAGAGGAGGAGTTCACCCTTTTTGATATGGGTGCAGGCTCTTCTACAATGGAAAATGCTGTCCTTGAAGATGTAATCTTCCGCAAGAACCAGAAACTGCTATATGTATTCGACTTCTTCAATGACAGGGCACTCTTTATAGAATATGTGGGCGAAAGCAAGGAGATCGAAGAGAGGGAATATCCGCTCTGCACCAATTCAAAGGGCCTCCCGCCAAAACAGGTCACCTTCGGAGGAGTCTCGCGCAAAAAGTACAACAACCTGATTGTTACTGATGATGAGGAGGAAGAGGTGGTTGACGATGAGATCTTCTTTGACTCTGAAGACGATGAAAGCCTCGGTGAATTTGACAATATCGAAAATGTAGAGGAAGAAGAATAATCTCCTCCTGCATATCTCCCCATGAAAAACACTCTTATTGTTATTCCCGGACCGACTGGTGTGGGGAAGACCGATATTGCCATAAACCTTGCACTTCATCTCGGTTGCGAAATAATATCCTGCGACTCCAGGCAGTTCTACCGTGAGATGCGAATAGGCACCGCTGCCCCTGGTGAGGACCAGCTCGCTCTCGTCAGGCATCATTTCATAAGATTCCTCTCCGTAAGAGACTATTACAGTATCAGTTTATATGAACGTGATGTCATTGCCCTCCTCCCATCACTCTTCAGCGGCAAAGGCGTTGTCGTCATGACCGGGGGGTCTATGCTATACATGGATGCCGTCTGCAGGGGAATGGATGAAATACCCGACACTGACCCCGAAGTCAGGGAGAAGTATCTGGAGCTATATAGAAAAGAGGGTATTGAAGGATTACGGCTGGCGCTCAGGCTGCTTGACCCGGATCACTATTCCAGGGTCGACCTTCATAACCACAGGAGGATTCTGCGTGCACTTGAGATCACCGAAAGTACGGGAAAGCCATATTCATCATTCCTCACATCAAGAGTCAGGGAGCGCGACTTCAGGATAATCAAGGCAGGGATCACCCGCCACCGTGACGATCTCTATGCCAGGATAAACCGGCGTGTGGACGGCATGATAGAAGCCGGTCTCGAGGAGGAGGCTGCTTCGCTCATACAATACAGGGGACTGAATGCACTCAACACCGTCGGTTACCGCGAAATGTTCAGCCTCTTCGACGGGGGGATAACGCGCGACAGGGCAATAGAGCTCATCAAGAGAAACAGCAGGCGCTATGCCCGGAAACAGCTCACATGGTGGAACAGGGACAATGAAATAAAATGGTTCGATGCCGCGAGACAGGATGAATTCATTGCCTGGATTGACAGTCAGTTAGAGGGGTGAGTGTTGACTCACACAGGCTCCTTGAGCATCCTTATCACTTCGGCAGGATTAGATGCTGAAAAAACAGTGTTACCGGCCACCAGCACATCCACACCGGCATGTACCAGCACCGGGGCATTCTGCAGATCAATGCCGCCATCGACCTCGATAAGCACATCGTAACCCTCCTCATCGATCATGCTCCTCAACTCCCCGATCTTGTTTATGCTTCCCGGAATGAAGGTCTGTCCTCCGTAGCCCGGGTTAACAGTCATGAGAAGCACCATGTCAATGTAGGGAAGAATATCTTTAAGCAGGATGACCGGTGAATGAGGATTAAGGGTCACCCCTGCCTTCATGCCCAGCCTGCGTATCTCAGTCACCGTGCGGTGCAGATTGTGGCATGCCTCATAATGAACTGTCAGCGTCGAGGCTCCTGCATCCCTGAAACGCTCCAGATATCTGTCAGGCTCCACGATCATCAGGTGGACGTCAAGAGGTTTGACGGTGATATCGCGCACAGCCTCAATAACAGGAAAACCGAATGAGATATTCGGAACAAACAGTCCATCCATTATATCCAGATGAAGCCAGTCGGCAACACTGTCATTGACCATTTCAACCTCGCTTGCAAGGTTCGAGAAATCAGCTGCCAGAAGTGAGGGCGAAACCAGGTGGCTCATTACAATACTGATTTATAATTATCAACCAAGGTAAGACTTTAAGATGCGGCAGCGTGTTGTGAACTGTATCCGTTTGATTGCCTTTTCCTTTATCTGCCTGACCCTCTCTCGCGTCAGGTTCAGCTCCTCTCCTATCTCCTCAAGAGTATAGGGGTGCTTCATTCCAATACCGAAATAAAGCTTCAACACCCTGGCCTCACGGGGAGAGAGCGTATTGAGAGCTTTCTCGATCTCGTACGAGAGCGATTCATTGATAAGGTTGCGGTCAGGACTCGGCGTGTCATCGTTCGGCATTACATCATACATGCTGTTGTCCTCCTCCGAACTGATCGGGGCGTCCATGCTGAGTGTACGACCGTTGGTGCGTATAGCCTCCTTTACATCATCGGGTGCTATCTCAAGCAGATCAGCTATCTCCTGCGCCGACGGTTCACGCTCATACTCCTGCTCAAGCTTCGAATAGGCTCTGTTGATCCTGTTGATCGATCCTATCTTGTTTACCGGAAGCCTTACGATCCTGGCCTGTTCAGCAAGCGACTGAAGAATAGCCTGTCTGATCCACCACACGGCATATGAGATGAATTTGAATCCCCGTGTCTCATCAAACCGCTGTGCCGCCTTGATAAGCCCAAGGTTTCCCTCATTGATGAGATCAGGAAGGGTCATGCCCTGGTTCTGGTACTGCTTTGCAACCGAAACGACAAATCTCAGGTTGGCTTTCACCAGCCTTGCAAGTGCATCATTATCATTTGCCCTTATGCGTCGAGCCAGTGCAACCTCCTCCTCAGGAGAGATAAGGTCAACCTTGCCTATCTCCTGAAGATACTTGTCAAGAGAGGGTGTATCACGGTTGGTTACCTGCTTGGTAATTTTTAACTGACGCATTACCAGATAGTTAAATACTGTATTTAACAGAACAACAGCAAAATCCTACAATTCTACTGAAAATTATTTAGAAATGCAACAGGTGAAGCCATTTTTCGATTTTCACTGATAAAGCCGGGTTGGACAGATTTTCATGGCCTATAAGGCTAATTTTATTTCTGTTGCTTGCATTTGATTGATTTTTTGATTATAATTGCACCGTAATAACGGTTCGATCCGGATATTCAACCAGCGGAGATATCTTTTCACTCTCCACTTCATCAGAAAAAATCTATTTATTCTTCTACACAATCTTAACATATGCATGATATTCTTGAACTAAGCGAGATGCTTGTTCCCGAATTACGGGAAATAGCCAAGCAGCTCAAAATTAAGAGGGCAGAGCTCCTCAAAAAACAGGATCTTATTTACAAAATCCTTGATCAGCAGGCAATTGATGCAGCTGAGGCACGCAAGACCGGCAGACCTGACAGTCCGCCTGCCGTCAGGCAGCAGCAGCGCAGGGAGCCACGGCAGAAGCCGGCCCAGCCCGAACAGCAGAAACAGGGCCCGCTGCAACCGAAACAACAACCGCAGCATAAACACCAGCAGCTTAAGCAGCAACCACAGCAG
>JAKEGI010000043.1 GCA_022615595.1 Bacteroidales bacterium
GCCACCTCAACCGAGCATATACGGCACGAACCGTAGTTCTCGAGGTTATCAGCCTGGCACAGTGTCGGGATCACATCTCGTCCCCTGCTTCTCCTGACAAATTCCAGTATGGTCTCGCCATCGAAAACAGGATATGGTATATTGTCGATATAGGCTATGTTGCTCATTGCTGTTGTTTTCTGGCTGTGAAGTATTCGTCAAGCTCGTGGCTGAAATACTGTAACGCATTCTTTACCGGAAGGGGCAGCCCTCCCCCGAGTGCGCAGAGAGAGCCTGTCTGCAATGTCTCAAGCAGGTCGTCAAAAAGCTCACGGTCGATCTTCTCACCTTTATTACAGGCATCAGACAACAGTTCCACTCCTCTGGCGGAGCCCAGCCGGCACGGGAAACATTTACCGCATGACTCTTTCCTGGTAAACTTAAAAAGGTGTTCAAGGAGCCTGATCAGCGGAAAGTCTTCAGGGACAGAGACAATACTGGCGTGGCCAAGGAGGAAGCCTTCGTGGCTGAAGGACTCAAAATCGAGGGTAAGATCATCGATCTTCGTTGCAGGCACAAGCCCCCCGAGAGGGCCTCCTATCTGGAATGCCTTAACCGGGTAACGTGTACCGCCTCCCATCTCCCCGATGACACTCCTCAGTGAGGTGCCCATCCTTACTTCAAGAAGACCAGGTCTGTTGAAGGCTCCGTCAAGTGATACAAGCTTGGTGCCGGGTGACCGCTCAGTACCATATGAGGCCCAGGTCTTCCCTCCCTCCTTAAGTATGAAGTGAATATTTGCAAATGTCTCAACATTGCTCAGTACCGTTGGCTTGCCAAAGAGGCCATAGACGGCAGGGAATGGCGGCCGCGTGCGTACCTCAGGCCTGAGACCCTCAAGCGAATTGAGAAGTGATGTCTCTTCTCCGCAAATATAGGCTCCTGACCCTTCCACTACATGAAACCTGAAACGGAACTCACCAACCCCTTCTGATCCTGTGATTATACCTTCCTTCTCAATCGCCCTGACAGCCTCTCTTGCCAGCCTTACAGCCAGGGGATACTCGCCCCGGATATACAGGACACCTGTATCAGCACCTGTGATAAGACCAGTCATCAGCATTCCGAAGAGAACCGAATGAGGTCGCTCCTCGAGGAGCCACTTGTCAGAAAAGGCCCCGGGGTCTCCTTCATCGGCATTACAGACAATATATTTCTGTGCTGCATTTGCATCACGGGTTGATCTGACCTTGATATGAAACGGGAAACCTGCTCCTCCCCTTCCCCTCAGACCTGAGTTTACCAGCTCATTGAGAGCTTTATCAGGTTCTTTGAGAAAACGGCCTGCAAGTGAATAGTATTCCCTTATATTTCCTGTGGTGACAAGCAGCGCCGGTCTGTCGATATTGGAATCTGTCCGCAGGGTACCTGCCAGATGGTCGTTTCCGGCTGTGACAACCTCGCCTTTGACCAGGACAGCTTCATTGGAATGGCAATGGCCAAGGCATGACACCGTACCTATCTCACTCTCAGCAAAGCTTCCAAGCAGCTCTCTCCTGACTGAGGCCTGTTTTCCGGATGTCAGGCAGGCAGTGCCGTCACACACAAATGCTTTCTTTCCGATATGTTCTGCATGTAGAAAATCATAGAAGGAACTTACTCCCAGCACCGCTGACTTCCCTGTCATGAACCGGCCGGAAAGAGTAGCAAGCCTTTCATCCCTTTTCTCATGATCTTCAGTGACAGCTCTCACTATCTCTTCATACAAACCATTTACCGGGCCCGTTCTCCCGGAGAGGCCTCTCAGGTTCCTTGACATAAGCTTAATTTTAATGTAACCGGTTTCAAGGTATTAATTAGCTGCAAGATATCCTTGAAAAATGAGAATTATCACATTTTTTTCAAAGGCAAAAATCAGAATCAGCGGTACCCTTTTGTTTTGCTGAATTTTGTTATATTTGTCGCCTGTATTTTAAGAGCAATAAACAATCATTTAAATAGTCAATAGATGTCAGTACTTCAGACTTTAAGAGAGAAGGCAGGTCCCCTGGTAGCAGGTGTGATAGGGCTTTCGCTGCTTCTTTTTGTTGTCAGTGATTTCTTCGGAAGCGGTAATTCTCAGCGGCGCCAGGCGAAAAAGGTTTATGAGCTTGCCCGGATAGACGGGGAGGCAGTATCATACCAGGAATTTGAGACTAAGGTCCAGGAGTTGACGGAGATATACAAGATGTCAGGGACAACCGAGATCAATGAGGAGATGGCTCTGAGCATCAGGGAGCAGATATGGCAGCAGATGCTTTCTGACAGGCTTATGGGTAAGACATACCGTGAGACCGGCCTCGGTGTCAGTCCGGAAGAGCTTGAGACCCTGGTATTCGGAGATAACCCTCACCCGATAGTAAGGCAGCTATTCACCGATCCCCAGACCGGGATGTTCAATGAATCATTTCTCATCAACTTCCTCAAGGCTACCGAGACTGATGATGCAACGAAGAGATACTGGCTCTTCTTTGAAGACCAGATACTGAATGACAGACTCAATTCAAAACTGGTGACCCTCATGTCAAAAGGTCTTTATGTCACCGGCAAACAGTCGGAATATGAAGCTTCCCTTGCAGGTAATACTGTAAGCTTCAGCTATGTCGCCCGTAATTATGCGGCAATTCCTGACAGCAGCGTCAATATCTCTTCTGACGAGATAAGGGAGTATTATGATGCAC
>JAKEGI010000044.1 GCA_022615595.1 Bacteroidales bacterium
ATATTGCAGGACTCACTTTTTGCCAATCCGAAAGACAGGCGCGTAGCTGATATAACTGTCGGGCACCTTCTCTCTCATAAAGGAGGATGGACACAGCGATACGGTGATCAGATGTTCATGCCCGATGTCGTTGCCAGGACGATGGGCAAGTCTCTTCCGGTTGATACGAGAACCATAATAAGGTTTGCGCTTGACAAGAACCTCCATTTCACTCCGGGGTCCGGACAGTCATACTCCAATCTTGGTTACAGTATACTGGGTCTTGTTATCGAGGAGGTGTCAGGACTGAGTTACGAAGATTACTGCAAAACTGCCATACTGGAGCCGCTTGGCATATATGACATGGCTCTCGGACATAACATGCCGGAAGAAGCACTTCCATACGAAGTCTCATATTTTGAGGTTGATAATGCCCCCAGAAAGCCGTCTGTATACGGCACCGGGGAGCTTCTTCCTGCAAGCAGGGGAGGCAATGACATTGAATCTCTCGGTGCTGCAGGTGCATGGGTTGCTACTGCTCCTGACCTTATGCGACTGTTGCTTGCAGTTGACGGGTTTGATGATCCGAAAGATATCCTGTCACCTGAAAGCATCACTTTCATGACTGATATGCAGAACGGCAATGCTCCGGTAGGATGGAGAGCAACTCTAAATAACGGGTCATGGTGGCGCACCGGTTCTTTCCCCGGAACGACAGCAATGATTAAAAGGATGTCAGACGGCACTGCCTGGGTGGTGTTGTTCAATACAAGCGCATGGAACGGCCCGGAGCTTTCCTCTGACATAGACCAGATGATGTCTAAATTTGTCTCCAGGGTCCCGGAGTGGCCCGTCACTGATCTCTTCAGCTATTCCGTGCCGGTACCTCTCATGCCGCGGTCAGACAGGTAAATCAAACAATCGATCACCAAAAGTGTGCTTTACCGTTAATGTAAATATCGTCAGGGATGAACTCGAAGAGCGCTACGGCGCCACCTTGACAGATCCGGATAACTACCGCCCAAGCTACTATTACCACGCTTACAGCCTGCCCACTTTGCCGGTGGTCTGCTCAGACGAACCATCAGTCATCCGGCTGTTCAGGTGGGGACTGGTACCATCATGGGTCAGAGATGAGCGGGAGGCAGATGAGATACTTCTTAAGACCTTCAATGCACGGTCTGAGACCCTGGATGTCAAGCCTGCCTTCAGGGACTCTTTCGTCTCGCGCAGATGCCTGGTCCCCGTAAGGGGCTTCTTTGAGTGGCAGCACATCGGAGGAAGGAAGGTACCATGGTATATCAGGCTTCGCGATGAGGACATTTTCTCCCTGGCAGGTGTCTGGGATTCATGGACCATCAGCGGAGGGGTGACCCTGAATACCTTCTCGGTGGTGACGACCAGGGCCAACAGTCTCATGGAAGAGATTCACAATACAAAGAAAAGAATGCCGGTGATTCTGCCCTCCGGCGTTGAGAAGCTCTGGCTGCGGGGCGAGATGTCGAGGGATATGGCTTCCCCTCTTATGATGCCGGTGGCCCCTGAAATGCTGGAAGCATATACTGTCAGTCCGCTAATTACCAATGCAAGAGCTGACCGTAACAGACCGGAGCTGATAATGCCCTATACCTATCCTGTGCAGGGACTGCTCTTCTGATCGCTTACCTCTGGGAGACAAAAACAAATGTAAGGAAACCTGCCTGTTTTACGGGCGCGCTGAGGTCTGAGTTAAATCTTGAACGTAAGGCGTGTGCCACAGCTGTCTCTGTAAGACACGGATCCTTTGTGGTTGACAGGCTGGCAGCCGGCTCGGCCTTCACTACATTTCCCCGCTGGTCAACCTCGATAGCCAGGGTAATCTGTCCTGCTCCCTCACACTTATAGATGGGTATCGGCAGATAAACGTGATGTCTGCCCGTAAGCTCATAATATATTCTTGTCGGCCCTCTGAAGGTGCCCTTCTCCTCAGGCTTCTCCTTCTTCTCCGTAATCTGTGGCTCTATCTCCTCGGTCGGGATGGGTATCTCTTCATTGCCTGCCTCCTCAGCCATCTTCTGCTCATCAATGAAGTTCTTCTCATTCAGCATCCCGCTCTTGATGAGCTCCTCCTTAACCATGTCCTGGTACTCCTCCGGATCAATATCGACAGGCTTGTCTGCAAGGTTCTTTATGATGTTGACAAGCTCTTCGGCTGTAGCTCCCTCAAACATATCACTTTTCGAAAGCTCTATGGCTTTCTCCATGACTGGGTCAGGCAACTCTTCTTCCATGGCAAGAATTATCTCGGCAACGAGCTCGTGCCTCATTGCTGAAACCTTTACCGACATAAATATCACAGCAACAAGCAGATGCACTATGATTGTGGTCATCACTGCTGTGAATATGATCTCAAACCTGCTCATCAGGGTACAAAATTATAAATAATTGTTTGTTAGGCACCATTGACAATAGAATATGATGTTGCCTGTGCCAACCGGGTTAGTCATCCCGATACCGCAAACATCAGTCACTCTTCTTTTTCTTCTTCTTCCTGACCTTAGCCTGTTTGGTTGTCTTTGTGGGCTCATTCTTCAGCAACCCTTGCTTTGATTCTTTGATGAATTTTGACCAGGCAAACGGATTCAGCAGGTTGTTAACGGGTTGCTGACCTCTTGTATAGAGATTGTCTGACATCTGCTGCATTGTATAACGATAACCCTGTCCGGGCGTTGATCGCATGTCTGACCATATCTGTTGCTCCACAAGAGCCAGGTTATATTCCATGTTTTCCATGAGCGGATCAACAGGCTTGTTCTCCAGCACGGCTCTTTTGAACTCGGAATAGGTCTTCCAGGGGAGTACGAGCACTTCGCCAATGAGAATGGTGTCAGTGACCATCCTTACATCCGTAATATAATTGATGCCGGCAAGATCGGGAGGGACCGTAAGAATGGTTGATTTATAACCTATTGCGCTGAAAAAGACCGTATCACCGGGCGTACTGATAATTGAGAAAATACCCCGGTGATCACTGGCAGCGCCGCGCTTCAGATGTCTGGAATAAATGCTCACGTTGGGTACAATGTATCCATCTTCGTCAGCAGTCATTCCATCAATCTGGATAAATTTCCTCTTTGGCTCTTCCTGGGCATCTGTTATTGCAACCGTCGTCACCAGCAAAAGGAGTGTCACCAAAATCTTCTTCAACGGCAGTTAATTTTGTGGTGCAAAGTAAACAATAATGGCCGTTAAATAGTAACTTTAACTTAACTTTAATAGAGTGGCAGAAAAAGTCTGATACCTGCTGATATAGAGAACATCCATTAAAAAGCAGTAATACAAGGCACCTTGCCCTTACATTTCCACGGATGACGTAAGCTATTTGTTTATTATCAATTTCTTTTCATCTTTACCGCTATCAACTCACAGACTAAAATAAAACCGAAACTATATGCATAGTCTATTACTCCTTGGTGATGAGGCAATTGCACAAGCCGCACTTGATGCAGGCATGAGTGGGATGTACGCTTATCCCGGTACCCCGTCGACAGAGATTATGGAATACGTTCAGTCTGCAGCGCAAGCTGCAGAGGGGAATGTTCACCGTGAGTGGTCAGCCAACGAAAAGACTGCGATGGAGGCTGCCCTGGGTATGTCATATGCCGGGAAGAGAGCAATGGTTGCTATGAAGCATGTTGGACTTAATGTTGCGGCTGATGCATTCATAAACTCCTCAGTAACAGGTGTAAACGGAGGTCTTATTGTAGTTGCTGCCGATGACCCGTCGATGCACTCCTCACAGAACGAACAGGACTCGAGGTTCTACGGTAAGTTTGCAATGGTCCCTCATTTTGAGCCCCGCAATCAGCAGGAGGCTTATGACATGGTATTTGACGCATTTGAACTCTCTGAGAAATACATGCTGCCGGTCCTTTTCCGCATAACCACTCGCCTGGCGCACTCACGTGCCTCTGTAAAACGTCGTGCGCCGAGAAAACAGAATGAACGTTCACTCCCTTCAACTCCCAGGCAGTTTGTGCTCCTTCCGGCAA
>JAKEGI010000045.1 GCA_022615595.1 Bacteroidales bacterium
CAGTCTCGGAGGAGACCAGCTGCTGCTCCAGGGGGGAATGAACCCTGCCCTTGATCTTGCCTATTATGTCAGTCTCTTCAGTGGACTGAAAAAACGATGGCCCTCAATTAAACTTCATGCTCTCGGTCCGCCCGAGATTGTATATCTTGCCGGCAAGGAGAATATGAGCTTCCGTGAGGTGCTTGTTGCACTTCAGGATGCCGGGCTTGACTCGCTTCCGGGTGCCGGGGCCGAGATTCTCGTTGACAGGGTAAGGAAAATTGTCTCCCCGGCCAAAGCAACGACAGAAGAGTGGCTTGGTGTGATGCGCGAGGCACACATCCTCAATCTGCCGACCTCAGCAACGATGATGTTCGGTCATGCCGAAACGGTTGCCGAGCGTATCGAGCACCTGGTACGCCTGCGCGAACTTCAGGATGAGAAGCCTTACGGTCATGACGGCTTCATCACCTTTATCCCCTGGCCGTTCATGGATCGCGGTACGACCCTGGCAGAGAAGTATGGAATACGCAGCAAAGTCACCGCGGCAGAGTACCTTAAGGTCATAGCCATCAGCAGGCTGGTGCTTGACAACATCAAAAACATCCAGTCTTCGATCCTTACCGTCGGAGATGAGACGGCCATGATCTCACTCCATGCCGGTGCCAATGACCTGGGTTCGGTAATGATAGAGGAAAACGTCGTCAGTGCGGCCGGTGATCCTTTCAGGACCAGCCCGGAGGAGATGAAACAGATCATCAGGGATGCCGGATTCACACCCCTGAGAAGAGACCAGCGTTACGAGCCATACCGGTCTGCAGACATCTGACCTGACTCTCAGGAACCTTTTTTAACAGTATACATCAGCGCCTCTACCTGTCTGAGCAGCTCTCTCTTTTCATCACGCGGTGCATAAACAAAACCTGTGACAACAACGGCTCGAGAGGTCTCAGGGTCAATGAAAGCGTAGGTGATGAATGGTCCTCCCATGTAACCGCCCTCCAGCGTCCACAGGCCGCGCATCTCAATGTATTCAACGTCATTTCGTCTGAAAGAGCGGCAGGTGGCAGGCACTTGCTTCTCGATGATCATATAGGACTGGCCGTCAGGCCCTTTCACCTCTGCAGAGGTAATCTTCTCTGTCATGTCTGCCAGCTCGATGCACCCTATTACTGACGTCATCCGGTCACTGAGAGAGACTATCACCGACTGTGTTGTAGCCGGTGTCTCGGCTGATATCATCATCCGTCCCTCCCGGTTGAAATCGCTCTTATAGCCGGCCGGCATGATGATCTCATAACTATCGTCACCTGAAGTGACAATGCTCCTTTCCTTTCCGGCCGAGTTCATTAACCATGACGTAAGTCTCTCACGTTCAACATCATTAATACGCTGTCGTATGGCTGATGCATTTTCACTTGCTACCTTTCGGAGACCGACTGAGTCGGGTGCCGTCAGGCTGATGACCAGTTGTGTCTCAGCCCATCTGTTACGCATGTAAGTGACCGAAGGTTCCGCGGCATTCCTGTCAATCTGAGCGATAATGACATTGCGGTGCGCCAGAAAGATCTCACGGAAACCCTCAGGGTTTACATGAAGGAGTTTGAATGCCGGCTCAGGCTGTGGAAGACCCACCAGGATAGCAGCAACCTCATCCCTGATTGATTTGCCGGGTGCCCCTGTCCACAGGGCCCTGTCCATAACCACCAGTACCTCACCGCTTGCGCCGGTGACATTGGGAAGAGTCCTGGTAAGCGATGAGTCTCCGCATGATGACATCACCGTCATCACAGCAAGGTTGAAAATCAAAAGAAGTTTCATAACAGTTTTTTTATGAAATAAAAAGCCTGCACTCGCATGCAGGCTCAGTCTATAGTTCAGATGGCATTAGTTATCTTCTCCAACGCCCTTTTTAACATCTGTTGAGTCAGTGTCTTTAGCTTTCTTGAACTCCTTCAGCCCCTGCCCGATACCTTTCATCAGTTCGGGTATCTTACGTCCGCCAAAAAGCAACACTACGATCACAAGTATAAGGATTATTTCAAGAGGTCCGATCTTTCCCATGGTTGTGAGTATTTATTTATGCAAATGTACAAAATGTTTGTCAAAAGTGTTTAAATATCACTTAATAATCATTTCCTGATAAGCCTGAGTATATCGTTCCCGTTGGCAAATATCAGCAATGCAAGGAGAATGATCATGCCTGTCACCTGTGCATACTCGAGGAACTTGTCGCTCGGTTTCCTTCCCGTAACGACCTCATAGATCAGGAACATCACGTGCCCTCCGTCAAGTGCCGGAATAGGAAGGATGTTCATCACAGCAAGTATAAGTGAGAGGAAAGCTGTGAGGTTCCAGAACGACTGCCAGTTCCAGATACCGGGAAAAATGCTTCCAATGGTTATGAATCCGCCGAGCGACTCATACCCTTTTGTCTCCCTGGAAAAGATGAGTTTGAACTGCTTCAGGTAGTCGCTTGTGGTCTTGAAACCTTTTGCCACACCCGCAGGGATAGCCTCGAAGAAGTTGTAGTGCTTTGTATTGAACTCGAAAATATCTGCCGGCTCTCTGTAAATGCCAAGTATTCCTGCCTCGGTGGCAGTGACGCTGAAGTCGATCAGCTCTTCTCCCCTTTTGACTGTCACCCCTAGAGGTTTTCCCCTGTTTGCCACGATGTATGCCTGGAACTCGTCATACCATTCAAAGCGGATACTGTCAAGCGCTATCACTTCGTCGCCGGTGGCAATCCCTGCAGCCTGTGCGGGAGATTCCCTGGCAAACTCCGCTATCACAAACGGCCCGAAAGGGATCCTGGCATCAATCACATCGGCGTTCTTGAGGAGGAGAGGAATGAATTCACGACCTACAGGAACATCAACTATCTCTCCCTTCCTGTCAACAGTTATGACCCTCCTGTCATTCAGGATGATGTCAGGGACGATCGAATAGAAATTGTCAACCGGCTCACCGTCAACAGATAAGATTTTGTCACCGTTTCGCAGTCCCATGGCATATCCTGTCGAGTCTGTCAGGATGCCGTATTTGACATTTGCTGCCGGAAGGTAAGTCTCTCCCCAGAAGCTGAGCACGGCTACATATATGAGCATCGCGAAGATGAAGTTGAATACCACGCCTCCAAGCATTATAATCAGACGTTGCCATGAAGGCTTTGACCTGAATTCATAAGGCTGTGGCGGCAGTTTCATCTGTTCGCGGTCCATAGACTCATCTATCATCCCCGAGATCTTGACATAGCCTCCGAGGGGTATCATCCCGATCCCATATTCTGTCTCTCCTATCTTGCGTTTGATGATAGCCCATGGCCAGTCGAAGAAGAGGAAGAATTTCTCTACGCGTGTCTTGAAGATGCGGGCGAACAGGAAGTGCCCGAATTCATGTATGATTACAAGTATTGAGAGTGCCAGCAGCAGCTGGATGATCTTGATTAGAACAGTCATTGTTTTGGTGTTTTACTTATATATTCAGATGCGAGGCTTCTGCTTCTGCTGTCTGTCTCTTCATAAACGCTCATTGAAGCTTCGTTGTTGAGTGTCGTTTTTTCAAGCACATACTCCACAGCTCCGGCGATACCCGGAAAACCGATCCTGCCCTGCAGGAATGCTGCGACAGCCACCTCGTTGGCAGCGTTGAGTGCGCATGGCATATTACCCCCTGCGCTGAGTGCCGATCGTGCCAGCGCGAGGCTGCGGAAACGCTGCATATCGGGCTCTTCGAACGTCAGTGTGCCAATAGAAGCCAGGGAAGGCCGGGGAAGGTCAGTCACCA
>JAKEGI010000046.1 GCA_022615595.1 Bacteroidales bacterium
CCGCCTATGGCGTTACCCGGCATCTCCCTTGATGCGATCTTCTCAGCCGAGGCACGTCGCAGGTCACGATAAACAGCCCCCTGAACAATAGGGAACAGTAGTTGCTCCCTGCCATACCGGGGCTCGGTGCCTTCAAACCTGTCAACGCATCTGTCAAGCCACCTGTGAGTGAGTTCCATCGATCTCTCCGCATATTGGTGGTCACAGGGCCAGGGAGCGCATTCATCAAACGCCATTATGATATCAGAGCCTATTGACCTCTGTATGTCAATCACATTCTCAGGCGTGAAGATATGTTTTGACCCGTCGATATGAGACCTGAAGAGAGCCCCCTCTTCCGTCAGTTTACGGTTGGCGGCAAGCGAAAAAACCTGATACCCTCCGCTGTCTGTCAGCACAGGCTTGTCCCACGACATGAACGAGTGAAGTCCGCCTGCCTTTGCAATGATGTCTGTACCGGGCCGGAGATACAAATGGTAGGTGTTGCCGAGAATAATCTGAGCATTGATCTCGCTCTTCAGGTCACGGTGAAACACCCCCTTGACAGTGCCTCCCGTACCCACAGGCATAAAAACAGGTGTCATTATATCACCATGTGCCGTATGCAATACTCCTGCCCTGGCTGATGTGGCCGGGTCTGTCCGCTCAACTCTGAACATCATCTGACGACTAACGGTCACAAAAGTAAGCTTTCTGAACCTCATTTTGAACTGCAGAGAGCCATTTTGAGAAAACGGTTTCTTATTTGTTGAAAAGATTCTATGTTCCTTTTTCCAATTCTTTAGTAATATTGCTGCTCAATCTGTGCCCTTCTATGATACTGTCAGATCATCCCGTCCACATTATCCTGCTTGTACTTTTTGTTATTATGGCAACCATCCAGGCATGGTACTGGCTTGCATACTACAGGAAGCCAGCGTTCTTTGAGAATGAAGCAGTTGAGAGCAGGGAAGCTCTTCCGCCTTTGTCTGTCATAATATGTGCCCGTAATGAAGCGGAGAATCTCCGCAGGTTCCTTCCGGCTGTGCTTAAACAGGACTATCCATCATACGAAGTTATAGTCGTAAATGACTGTTCAGAAGACAATACTTATGATGTGCTTGGTGACCTGATGAAGGTATATCCTCACCTAAAGGTCTCGTCGATACAGAAAGATCCTGGATTTACCCACGCCAAGAAACTGGCAATGCTTATCGGCATTAAGGCTTCATCAAATGATATTCTTGTCTTCACTGATGCCGACTGCCATCCGGTATCTGACCGCTGGCTTCGTGCCGTTGCACAAACCTGGTCAGAAAAAACAGAAATTGTTATCGGCTACGGCGGCATGGCTGCTGAAAAAGGGCTCCTGAACAAGTTCATCAGACATGAGACCCTGATTATTGCCATGCAGTACTTTGGCATGGCAATGGCCGGAGTGCCATATATGGGCGTGGGAAGGAACCTGTCATATCGCAGGAGTTTCTTCTTTGCAAGAGGAGGTTTCGGACCTTTTAGTCACCTCATGTCAGGTGATGATGACCTTTTTGTGAACCGTAATGCCACACCTGACAACTTAAGCCTGATGCTCTCGCCTGATTCATTTACCCTGTCAGTGGCTCCGGGCAGCTTCAGCGAATGGGCGAAGCAGCGGAAAAGACATTTTACCACTGCAGTGCACTATAAAGGGGCTGACAAGATTAGGTTGCTGATTGAACCCCTTTCGAGGGTCTGCTACTACGGCCTTCTTATTGCAATGCTGGTTATGCTGGCTTCATGGCCTGTGGTACTGCTCATTGCACTTGCAAGGCTTGTCATGCGTTCAGTCATCCTGAAAAGGGCAGGTGACACATTCAGTGAGAAGGGACTGTGGTATTTCTCGCTCTTTTTTGATATCTTGTCTCCGGTTGTCAATTCATTCTTTTACCTGACTGGTAAGAGAAAAGGCAAAGGAAGAGAGGTATGGAAATAGAGAACGGGCTATCTGATAAGGCGCGTCATGACCTGAAGGTCATTGACCGCGCAATGAGTGGAGACAGAAAGGCCTATACCGAACTGCTTAACCGGTACCGTGATTCTGTTTACTATGTGATGCTTCGCATGGTCAACAACCCGTCCGATGCTGAGGATCTTACAATAGAAGCCTTCGGCAAGGCATTCCATAACATCGCCAAATATACTCCCACACACGCCTTCAGTACCTGGCTCTTCCGTATCGCCACCAATAACTGCATTGATTTCATGCGGCGCAAGAGTCAGATCCCCAGGCCTTTTGACCAGGATGAGGGAGAGGAGGATGAGATGGAAGCAACAGTTCCGTCAGACACCAGGGCTCCTGACGAACTGATGATCGACAGGGAGACGGCGGCAGCGCTCCACAGTATCGTCCGAAGCCTCAAGCCGCGCTACCGGAGGCTTATTGAACTGCGCTATTTTGAAGACTTCTCCTATGAGGAGATTGCTACCGAACTCAGCCTGCCGATAGGAACAGTCAAGGCCCGCCTCTTCAGGGCAAAGGTTCTTATTCTGAATATGATCAGGAGCAAAAAAAGCATCCTGTGACATGTGCAGCTGATAAATATTTCCCATTGCTGACCTGGGAACAACGCCGGCGCTACTCGATGCTTCCCGCACTATACGCAGAGCAGAACGAGAAAGTGAACGTCATCTCACGAAAAGATATCCTTAATTTCGGTATAAACCACCTGCTCCATTCGCTGGCAATAGCCAGATTCATCAGTTTTGCCCCGGGCACAAAGGTCATCGATGTCGGCACGGGAGGCGGTCTGCCGGGAATACCACTTGCAATAATGTTCCCTGATGTGCAATTCACCCTCATAGATTCCATCACAAAGAAGATCAGGGTCGTAAAGGAGATCACAGGCGCACTCGGCATTGAAAATGTAAGAACCGTCACAACCAGGTCAGAAAACTTCAGAGGGCAATATGACTTCATCGTCAGCAGGGCTGTCACAGAAATGAGCAGCTTCATCAGCCTCACCCGCCACCTGCTGTCACCACGGTCATTCAACACTCTGCAAAACGGTTATCTGTTTCTCAAAGGCGGTGACCTTGCAGACGAACTAAGGCCATTTTCTGCCGTAGCGACTGTTGCGGAGATAAGAGGCTGGTATGACGAACCTTACTTTGAGACGAAAAAGCTTATTTACCTTCCCGGCAGGGCAAAAAAATAGGGCGGCGGCTTTTTTATTTGAAAAAATC
>JAKEGI010000047.1 GCA_022615595.1 Bacteroidales bacterium
ATAAAAAAGAAGACATGAAGCCTCTTGTAACCATTATTATGGGAAGCACCTCGGACCTGAAGGTAATGGAAAAGCAGCGGAGATACTGGATAATATGGAGATCCCATTTGAGATGAACGCTCTTTCAGCACATCGTACACCGGAGGAGGTCGAGAAGTTTGCACGCGGAGCTGCCGGCAGGGGCATAAAGGTTATCATTGCCGGTGCAGGCATGGCAGCTCATCTCCCGGGTGTCATTGCCGCAATGACTCCCCTGCCTGTGATAGGTGTTCCCGTCAGGGCATCGCTTGATGGCCTCGATGCGCTGCTGGCCATTGTTCAGATGCCTCCCGGAATACCGGTTGCCACCGTTGCCATTGACGGCGCTATGAATGCAGGAATCCTTGCAGCACAGATGCTGGCTACAGGTGACCCTGACCTGTTGCAAAAGACGATAACCTTCAAGGAGGCATTGAAGAAGAAAATCGTCCAGGCAAACGAGGAGTTGAAGGCAGTAAAATATAAGTACAAAACAAATTAGCAGGCAGGGAGCAAGGAGCAGGGAGCAGGGAGCAGGGAGCAGGGATGGTCAACCTTTTATACTTTTTTTACCCTAAGTAGAGTCCTGCGAAAATTTGTGATCATCTTACTGAGCACAACAAGTCTGGCCAGCAGTTTCTTTAGAATTGTCTCATCAATTATTTTCCTGCGATTAAAGGGGTAAAGAATGTTGGCACATTCATATACTGATCTTCTGGAGACATTCAAAAAATTTCCAAATTCCTTATCTGAGAATGAGCCAGAACCTTCAGCAATATTATTAGTAATGCTCATAGCTGCAGAGCGTAATTGCTCAGCAAACTTAAAATATCGCTTTTGATCCGCCAGATCGGCTGCATCAAAAAGCATGTCAGATACCTCAACACCATCTATCCATATCTGCATATTCATAAACCTGAAATCATCCATAACTTTCCTATTGAATTATTTTAAATGTATTCATATTGCTTATCATCAGTCAATTACAATTAACCAAGCTCCTCGCCCCATGCCCCTTGCTCCATGCCCTATGCTAAAAAACAACCCTGGCCTGAAGTCTGAATTCATTTCTCAACTCTCTTTCAATCCCTGATGCAGAGACTGTTCCGACATACTTACCCCTTATTTCGATCCTGCCTGCAGGTTTCCACGATACCATGACGCATGACCGGCTGCACTCGCCGTATAGCGCCGGGACGCTGTAGGAATAATGCAGATCATTCTCCCAGGCGTAAAGGCGGCTGTCATAACCATCACTGGTGCATAGAGCATGCCTCAGCCAGATCGTCAACGGTTGCGTCCGCAGAGAGAATGAAAAATCCTGGCAGAGCATATACCCCTTCTCCCCCGCAGGGCTGGTGCTGCATGCCGAAGCACGGGTGGTGAGACGTATCCTCTCTGCAGGATCAACAGAAAAGATCATCGATATCCCCCGGCGCCCCGAGACTTCCGAATCGGCTATTCCTGTCTCCACAGGCAGGTCATATTCTCTTGAGGAATATGTGTATGTAAGTCTCAGGGCCAGATCATCTCCGGGAAGATATTCACCTTTTATCTCAATCCTGTTTCCATATGAAGAGGACGATGAGCGGTAACGGGGACCCGGTATCCGGTAGTGGTCTGCCCCGGCGCTCATGAAGAGATGGCGGGCGACTTCAATGTGTAGTGAGGCAGCCATACCTGTCTCATTTGATGATCCGCTGCCTGCCCTGAAAGCCCCGGAGTGAAAGGCATAATAGTCAGCAGAGAAATGCCTGACCATCATGTTTAAGGTTACTCTGCCTGAAGGTTTTGCCCGCAAGCCGCCGATGGCAGCCCATGAACCCGGCCAGCTGCAGCCAGCCTCGGCAAAGAAGAGAAGCGAGCCTGTCCCGGCCTTGATATCTGCAGACATGTTCAGCAGCCGGCTGCCACTGAAGGAATTTATATTCCATGGCTTTGTCATGTCAGGTATGAAAGGCAGCGAGAACCATGTGGCAGATGATGTAAACCCTCCTCTCACCTTCTCTCCGCTACAGGTAAGGTGCATACCGGCTATGCTCTCTGTCAGGCTGTTGCGGGCCTCAAGCGAGGAGCTGCTGACATGAACGCCACCATTCACCAGGTTGCTCACTCCAACAGGAACGCTGTCACTGTCAAGTATGATCCTGGCGTCCGTCATGTTCACCGATGCGAAGAAGACAGCTCCGGCGGTCATGCTGCCAAAAAGGCACGCGGCACCACGCAGGAAACGGTTTTCTTCTGTTGACGTATAGGGCGCCACAGCCATCCTTCCAGTCATGAAGGAGGGAGCGCTTAACCAGGCTCCCTGCCAGTTGCCGACATTGAAAACAAGACCCTCCCCAAACCTGAGCGAATAGTCGCCTGCAATGACCCGCCTTAAGAATCCACTCCTGTCAAACATCACATGACCCGAAAGGAAATCAGTCCCCCATGTTCCCCTGAAGGTGAAGGGCTCACCCGGATCATTCTCTGCTGTCAGCCCGTAGCTTAACGAGTGGCCTTCATGCCTGAGGCGAAACAGCGTCTTCAGGCTGGCATAATCTTCGGAGGGATCATTTATCCGTGTTGCAGCAGTCAATGTCATCGTTGTCTTACCCGTGTGAAACTGTTCATTGTCGCCTGCAGGACTGATGTCTATATATGGCTCCATGAGCATTACCAGGCTGCGGTCAAAGGCAGGCAGAAGTGCCAGCTCATATATTGATGCAGCATTCCCGTTGCGTTTGACATGATCTGTGAGCACTTTGACCTGAAACTCCGTCAGGAAGAAAAGTCTGGCAATCTCGTTCTCGTCACCGCTGTTGATGCTGACAGGTCTTTCAGACAGCTCAGCGAGCTTCTCAAGCAGTAATGCTGGTTCATGATCTTCACACAGGGCTATTATCTCTCCGGCAGATTCAATAGCAGCACCAGGCCCTTCCTGGCACTGAATGTCATGCACCGCCACAACAAGTGTCATGGTGAAGAACAGTATCAGCCTTTTCGCCCACCGATAGTCCATGTGAAAGAGACAGAAGAAGTGATTCCCGTGACACTGTTAATTAAGAATCCCGCGTCAACCTGCAGCGGGCCGGATCTGAAGCCTGATCCGAGAGCAAAGGCAGATGGTGAGCTCATGTACCCTGACCGGAGCACCAGTTTATCCATGATGCTCCAGCTTATCCCTCCGTGAAAAGAGAGAGGCTCATCGGTCACTTTGCTTAGTTCAGCAGCAACAGACAGGTCGTCAGACTGGTGCCAGGTGACACCTGCGTTTACTGACGATGCGACTGAATTCATTGAAGCGAGAGGGTTAAGGATGTGCAATCCGACAGTCACCTCAGATGAAATGTCGATTATGGCGCCTGCCTCAAATGTTATATGCGTGAGGTCCCTGTAATCACCCACGCTCCTTTCTGTCATATAATCAACCTGAAGCCCCACGGCCAGGCCATCTGTTATTTTTACTGCGCTTCCCACCCCTGAAAAGATGCGAAAGTAGTCTCCGTTGCCGTAGTGTGTCATGATGATGCCAAGAGGAGCAGTGTTACCGGCAACTGTAATGCTGATGGCTTTTGACGATAACGAAGGAAGCATGTAGCGTGTCTCGAGCGCGAATGCAGCAGTTGTTCCTCTCTGCTTCACCAGCAGAGCCTGGTTATGAAAACAGCTCCAGTGGCCCGGACAAGAAGAGGAGGCAAAAGCCATACCCATCTCAGCGGCACCATGGGGCACATAAACAGGTTCGCCGGCATTTATTCCGGCGGCAGCCTCCACAAACAGCAATACCACCGCAGTAAAACGCAGCATTATAAGACATAATTACACAGTAAAGTTATGAGAGGGATTGATGAAAGTCAAGCACTATTTAAAAAAAAGCATGGGACATGGAGCATGGAGTAATAGTATTGCTCCCTGCTCCTTGCTCCTTGCTCCCTGCTCTATGATGCCTTGATATCCTTTATATTGAGCTGCACCGTGCTCTTACCCCTGAAATCATTCAGCTCGATTGAATAGGCTATGTCAACAACACCGCCTGCCTCCCTGAATATTTCCATGGTATCAGCCTGTCCGAAGGCAATTGCACCAACGGGCTCCATGTTATTACGGGCAAAACTTAATTTAAGATGGGTGCCATTGTTACCCACCGGCTGGCACTGCAGTGTCTTAACCCTCCTGGAGACGAAGACCGGGGCCATGTTGTCAGGGCCGAAAGGCTGAAAGCGTTCCAGGTATTTCTGCAGCTCACCGGTCACATCCTCGAGCGGTATCTCTTCATCCACGTTAACTGATGGGACCAGATGCTCCTCCCTGATAGTCTCACTGACAAATTTCTCAAATCTCTCGCGGAACATGGGCAGGTTCGCCTGTTTGAGCGTAAGCCCTGCAGCGAACATATGTCCGCCGAAGCTTTCAAGCAGATCAGAACAGGACTCTATGGCCTGGTAAAGATCATAGCCGGGGACACTTCGTGCCGACCCGGTAGCAAAACCATCTTTTGATTCGGTAAGAATAACCGTGGGCCGGTAGTATGTCTCTATCAGCCTTGAGGCAACTATGCCAATTACACCTTTATGCCATCCCTGGTGAAAGAGCACTGTTGTACGATTGTTACCCGTGCGTTCATCTTCACTGACCATACGGCGGGCCTCCGAGGTTATCTCGCTGTCCTTCTTGCGCCTGTCATCATTGCTGCGGTCAATGGCATCACAAATTGTGAGAGCATCATGTTCATCCTGTGATACCAGAAGTTCAACAGCCTTGCTTCCTGACTCCATCCTTCCTGCCGCATTGATACGCGGTCCGATGCGGAAGACAATATCTTCAATGGAGAGAGGCATGCGGATCTTAGCCTTATCGATTATTTTCTTTATACCCAGCCGTGGTGAATCATTAAGCTGTTTCAGGCCGAAGTATGACAACACTCTGTTCTCTCCGTTCATGGGAACGATGTCTGACCCGATACTTACAGCCACGAGATCAAGGTATGGATAGATCTTATCAAAAGGTATCTTATGCAGCTGGCAATAAGCCTGGATAAGCTTAAAGCCAACGCCGCAGCCTGAAAGCTCCTTATAGGGGTAG
>JAKEGI010000048.1 GCA_022615595.1 Bacteroidales bacterium
ATCTTTACTTTTGGCCGTCACCCTCTTTATGCATTCATTCCTGATTCGAAGAAGCAATATCTTAAATTCACAGAGCGTAAGAGTGCGGGTGGCCTCGGTTTCGGCCTTGCCCTGCCGTCTGATTCGGCACAGTTCTCATTGATCCTGAACGATGTACCTTCAGAATCGTGGTTTATGCAGACAAATGCCAGGCGCGACACATTCATGGTATGGATAACTGACCCTGCCGTTTATGACCTCGATCTCATTGAGGCATTCGTAACCTTTCCCTTCACAGACAGCACGGGAGTGATCATACAGCGTACCGATACTGTGAATATGAGATATTTAAAACCCCCTCTGCCCAGGGGAGGCGCCGGAAGAAAGCCGGCCCTCATCCTGAACACCAATGTAAGCGGGAAGCTCAGACCGGGAACAATGCCTCTCTTTATCTCAGCCACTCCACTTGCTGACCCGGATACCTCAAAAATCACTCTTACAGAGATCATTGACTCTGTACAGACCAGGCTCGTTCCTCGCTTCGAGAAAGACAGTTCAGATATCAGGCGCCTGAGGATGTCAACACCGCTGAAGCCGGGTGTAAACTACTCACTTGTTTGCCGGGGCGGTTCATTTACCGATATATACGGAATGGTGACTGACTCGGTGAACTACAGAATCTCTGTGACCACGACAGAGGACTACGGAAGTGTAACAGCAAATCTTACCGGATATGAGGGCCCGGTTATTATACAACTGGTGGCGGAAAAAGAGAGGATCGTTGGTGAAAGGGCGGTAACAAGTCCCGCAACGGTCAGCTTCGGGTTGCTTGACAAAGGACGCTACAGGCTCAAGGCGATTTACGATTATGATGGAAGCGGCACCTGGACAACAGGGGACTTCGACCTCAGAAGGAGACCGGAGCCAGTGACTTATTATAAAGGCGAGCTGGATGTTAAGATTAACTGGGAGGTCGAGCAGGACTGGGATCTGAGTAAAAAGTTCGTCAAGGACGTCTCTCTCAGGAACAAGCCGGGAGCAAAGAAATAAGAATATATGGCATCACGACGCAGGTTTATCAGGAACAGTATTGTGGCAGGGGCGGCAGTCACAGCAGGTTTTTCTGCCTTTGCCGGGATGAGGCAGGAAAAATGGATTTCAAACAGGCCACCGGCAAAGCAGCGAAAATTCCAGAGCAGGGCAGTTGAAGAGACAATCAGGGAGGTAAAGTCATATCTGGGTGAAACGGAACTGGCATGGCTGTTTGAGAACTGTTTTCCCAATACACTTGACACCACCGTAAACTATTCTGAGAAAGAAAACAGGCCTGACACATTTGTCATAACAGGGGATATCCATGCAATGTGGCTTCGTGATTCAACAGCACAGGTGTGGCCCTATATTTCCCTGACTGCATCAGACGGCAGGCTGAAGGACCTGATCGCCGGAGTGATCAACAGGCAGGTGAGGTGCATACACATTGACCCCTATGCGAATGCCTTCAATGACGGTCCGGGTCAGAGTGAATGGATGAACGACCTCACTGAAATGAAGCCGGAGCTGCATGAGAGAAAATGGGAAGTTGATTCTCTCTGCTATCCCGTAAGACTGGCACACGGATACTGGAAGGCAACCGGTGACACGTCTGTCTTTGACGCCTCCTGGGCCGAAGCTATGAGGATTATAATACGCACCTTCAGGGAGCAGCAGCGCAAGGATGGTCAGGGGCCATACCGGTTCCAGAGAGTGACCGGATGGCAGACAGACACCGTGGCAGGAGCAGGATATGGCAACCCCATAGTGCCTGTGGGCCTTATCGTTTCCATCTTCAGGCCTTCGGACGATGCCACCACATGGCCGTTTCTTATTCCCTCGAACTATTTTGCAGTCAGATCTCTGAGGCAGATTGCAGAGATAGCTGACACTGTTCTGAAAGACGGGATATTGAGCAGCGATGCAATAAAACTGGCCGGTGAGGTTGATGCGGCACTGGCCTTATATGCCAGGGCGGTACATCCGCAGCACGGCGAGATCATCGCGTACGAGACTGACGGCTATCACAATTACAATTTCATGGATGACGCCAATGTCCCGAGCCTGCTCTCCATGCCTTACCTCGGTACTATTGACCGCAGTGATCCGCTTTATCTCAGGACCAGGAGCTTTGTTCTGAGCAAGAGCAACCCGTACTATTTCTCCGGTATCATGGGTCACGGAGTCGGGAGCCCTCATACGGGGAGTAACCGCATATGGCCCATTGCCATCACGGTGAAAGCCCTCACGGCAAATAACGACTATGATGTGGTGGCATCGCTTAAGATGCTTAAGAGTACGCATGCAGGCACCGGGTTCATGCATGAGTCGTTTATGAAGGATGACCCCACTCAATTCACCAGAAAATGGTTTGCCTGGGCCAACACACTGTTTGGTGAGCTTGTTCTCGACACATACCGGACCAGGCCCGGATTGTTAAAAGAAGTATAAACACTGACATAATGAAAAATGTAGTTGCTGGCGTAGATATTGGAGGTACCAATACTATCATCGGATTTGTTGATTCTGAAGGTAAAATAATTGCTGAGGATCGGCTCTCGACGCCCGATTATGCATTTGCAGATGATTTTGTCATCGCTCTCGATGAGAAGCTCAGGGAGATGGCGTCGGGTCTGAAAGAGGTAAATATTGCCGGCATTGGTATAGGCGCTCCGAATGCCAATTTCAATAAAGGCACAATTGAGTTGGCGCCCAACCTAAGGTGGAAGGGCATCATCCCGCTTGTCAGGCTGACGGAGCGTCGTACAGGGCTGAAGACCAGGATCACCAACGATGCCAATGCAGCTGCTCTCGGCGAGATGCTTTTCGGCGGGGCAAAGGGGATGAAACACTTCATTATTCTGACTCTCGGCACCGGGCTTGGCAGCGGTATTGTTGTGGACGGGGAGGTTGTCTACGGCCACACCGGTTTTGCAGGTGAGCTCGGACATATGACTGTTGCCGAAGGAGGCAGGGTATGCGGCTGCGGACGGCGCGGATGCCTTGAAACATATGCCTCGGCAACAGGGCTGGTAAGGACCGTACTGGCGCTTCTGAGCGACAGGCGCGACCAGAGCACATTGCGTGAGCTGAAAAGCACAGACATAACCTCAAGAAGAGTGGCAGAGGCGGCAGCAGCAGGTGACCTGATAGCCGTTGAAGCCCTCGATCAGACGGCACGCATGATAGCACTCGGAATAGCCAATGCTGTCATCTTCTCAAGCCCGGAGACAATATTTCTGTTTGGCGGACTGGCAAAGGCCGGAGAAGCACTTATGGAGCCTGTAAGAAGATATGCTGATGAGCTGGTGCAACCTGTCTTCAGGGGCACTTTTAAAATAGAACCTTCCGGCCTTCCCGAGGCCAATGCTGCCATCCTTGGCGCCTCAGCCCTCATCTGGAAAGAGATGAAATAAATTTGCTTCCTTTGTTCATATGTGATAACTTTGCAATATTGGTTCTCTTTGTTCAGAAGTAAGCAAAACCAATCGGGATGAAAACTATTGAAGTCAGCAAACTGAAAACTGCGGAGATTTTTCCGTCAATGGCAGAAATATCTGCCAGGCTCGATGAGTTTGGCGAGGGCCATGCCATTGATGCCGTCAACTGGAAGGAGTTCTCATACAAGCCTGACGTGAGATTCAACATAGCCTGGGGAGAGCACGAGATTTACATCAAGTATTATGTCAGGGAATCAAATGTAAAGGCGGAGAAAAGCAAAACCAATGAAATGGTCTGTGAAGACTCCTGTGTCGAGTTTTTTGTTTCGCCGGCAGACGACGGGCTTTACTATAACCTGGAATTTAATCCTATCGGTACTGCTCTCATGGGTTCAGGGCACGGGAGGCATGACAGCGCAAGGGCTGATGCCGGCATTGTTGATGGCATCCGCCGCCTCACCAGCATGGGCAATGAGCCTTTCGGTGAGAGAACAGGAGATATGCGCTGGTCAATCACACTAGCAATACCTCTGAAGACATTTTTTCATCATGAGACAGGCAACCTGAAGGGAAAGAGCTTCAGGGCCAATTTTTACAAATGCGGTGATAAACTCAGTAACCCGCATTTTGTCACGTGGAATCCCGTAGGCACGGAAAGACCTGATTATCACAGACCTGAGCACTTTGGAATTCTGAAGTTTGTTTAGGCGCTGAAAAATATATATGCTATGGTTAAAGGAAATGCAGTCATAGGGCAGTCTGGCGGCCCGACATCAGTTATTAATTCAAGTCTTGCAGGGGTTATCACCGCGGCGAAGGCCTCGCGTGTAATCAGTGGCATCTATGGGTTGAATTATGGTATCGAGGGCCTTATGAATGAATGGTTCTTTGACCTTGGAGCACAGCCTGAACGCGTTATTGCCGGATTGCGTCATACGCCGTCCTCCGCACTTGGCTCATCGCGGCATAAGGTGAAGGAAGAAAATATGCCACAGATACTGAATGTCCTTAAAAAGTATGATATCCGCTTTTTCTTCCTTATAGGAGGGAATGATACTATGGACACCATCAACAGGGTGGAGGCATATTGCAGGAAGCAGGGTTATGAGCTTGTGGGGGTGGGCATTCCCAAGACTGTTGACAATGACCTCTTCGGGACCGATCACACACCGGGCTTTGCCTCTGCCGCCTGGTCGAACACTCTCAGCGTCATGCAGGCCGGATTCCTTGCCCGTGACATGAAAAAGGTTGATCAGTTTGTTGTTTACCAGACAATCGGCCGTGATGCCGGATGGCTGGCTGCAGCAACGGCCATGGCCAAAAGGGAGGAGGATGACGCTCCTCACCTGATCTACACTCCTGAACACCACTTTATCACTGAAAAGTTCCTCGATGATGTCGGTCAGACTCTCAAGCGCTACGGCTGGGTCTCCGTCGTCTGCGGCGAAGGACTAAAGTTCGCTGACGGCACACCCGTGAGTGCCTCTGTCGTGAAGGACAAATTCAGCAATACCGAGTTCGGGGCAATGGGCGGAGCAAGCGTCGGGCTGAATCTCCATCGTATGATAACGTCAAAATTCGGACTCAGGGGTGAGTTCCAGATAACCGAGTCGCTCATTATGAGCGACTTCGTAAGGGCGCTCCCTGTTGACCTTGAAGAGGCATACCAGTGCGGTCTCCGCGCGGTTGATCTTGCCGAAAAAGGTGAATCGGGATATATGGTTACGATATTAAGGAGCTCTGACAATCCCTACTCCGTTACATACGGGAAGGTGCCACTGAACGATGTGGCGGTGGCAGCCAGACCGATGCCGGAAGAGTATTTCAACAGGGATGGCAACTTTGTCTCGGAGGCCTTCATAAAATATATGAAGCCCCTGGCGGGCGAGCTGCCTGATTTTGTAAGGCTTGAAAAAACAATGGTAAAGAGATAGGAGGATAATGTAATGGCAACGGAATTCAACAAGGTTGTTCTTTCAATCAACGCACATCCTGATGATGCTGAGGCATGGAACGCAGGTGTGCTGAAACTGCTTCATGAGAAAGGGTACACGATTGTGATAGCCACCATGACCGGAGGTGATCTTGGAGGGTGCAACATGAGCATGGAGGAGACGGCCCGTGTCAGGTTCGAAGAGGCAAAAACCGCTGCGGCAGTGCTTGATGCTGAATATTTCTGCCTCGGCGGTATTGACGGCTCGCTCTATGATACCAGGGAGATGAGGCTAAAGACAATATCCCTGCTTCGCAAGGTAAGGGCTGGTATTGTATTCACTCATCTTCCGAACGACTACCATCCTGATCACAGGGCAACAGCAGCTATCGTGGAGGCAGCAGCGATGGTCGCCTCGCTTGACCCGGTGCCTGTGCCGGAGAAGCCGCTTGAAGTCACCCCTCTTTTATATCACTCGTCTCCGTTAACGCTCAGTGATCCGATAGGCGCCCAGCTGACACCGCCTCACTTCTTTGTCGATGTCACCAGCGTGGTAAGCACAAAGATTGAGATGCTCGGAAAGCATATTTCGCAGCTTGAACTGATGAAACACATGCACCGTATAGACGATTTCTTCGGTTATGTCCTTGAAGGCAACCGCAGCTACGGACGCATGGTTGGCGTTGATTATGCCGAGGTTTACTGGCAGCACCTCGGAGGCGGATTCCAGAAGGACCCCCAGGTTCAGCGTGACCTGAGTAAATTCATTGTAAAACAGTAACATATACGACCATGAATCTTAATGACACCAGATACAATCGTTTTGCCCTTGTAAGGGAGATGATGGAAACACCCGGGGTTATTTCCCGGTTTGATTACAGTGCTGTTCTGCCCTTCGCAAATGCAGTGAAAGGGAAAGGGGGAATCTTTCTGACCGGCGAAGGGAGCAGCCGTATCTTTCCGGCAAAAAGGGCAATGTATGCCCGCATGATCAGGGGATGCCGTTTTCCTGTCATGACGGAAGGCTCGACACAGGCCATGGAATATGATCTTGATGATTATGCTGTCTTCGGAGCCTCGAACTCGGGTAAGACCAAGGAGATCATGCGGTTCATGGTCTCTCTCAGGGAGAAGGGTCATGACACTCTTATGGGTCTGACAGCCAATGCAGGGACGCCCCTCTGTGATGTCACACGCATGACACACCTGCTCACCTGCGGTAAGGAGGACGCAGTTGCCGCTACGAAATCAGTGGTTGAGCAGGCACTCTTCTATGACGCCCTTCAGCACACCCTCTGGGGTGAGCCGATGGCATCACTGTCAGTTCTTGCTGACGGATTTGAAAAAGCCCTGAAGCTTGAAATAGATCAGAAGATTGTAAGCAAGCTTGCCGCTGCACCAGTCATCTGGTTTGCCGGTAAAAACAACGGTGTGGCTGAAGAGCTTGCCCTTAAGACGAATGAGATAACACGCAAACGGTCTGATTTTCTCGAAGGCACATATGCAGCACACGGAATAGAGGAGGTGATGAATCCCGATGAGGTTCTCATCTGGGTAGATCCGTTTGAGGAAGAGGAGGAGAAGTTTCATGAAATACTGGTTAAGGGTGTGGGTATGACAGTCATTGCCATAGCTCCGAGAGCAACACGCTTCCCGACAGTATTGATACCCGGAGGTCTTCCATCGTCGCCCTATATTCAGCTGGCCGCAGGATGGAACCTTCTTGTTGAAACGGGAATAGCCCTGGGTGTTGACCTTGACCATCCCAAAAGAGCCAGGAAAGTGGGCAATGAATACCTTCCGGGGTAGTCATGGCTGAGAAGAGCCTCATCAGCTGACATTTTTTTTCAAGGGGTTAATCTAAACATTATATTTACGTTTAGTTTAAACATATCTATACCCATGAAAAAAGAGAAGGTTGTTGTAGGCATTGACATAGGAGGCACCAATACAGTCTTTGGCTTTGTTAACAGGAACGGCAGGATCCTTGCCGAAGACAGTCTTGTCACCACGCATTACGATGAGCCTGAGGTTTTTGTAGCAGCGCTGTATGAGAAGATCATGCTCAGCCAGGCAAAGGCGGGGAAGGAGGTTGAGATACTTGGATTTGGTATCGGTGCACCCATGGGGAACATCAACAAGGGCACCATTGAACACCCGGCAGGCCTTCCGTGGAAAGGCATAATACCGTTGTCGGAAATATTTTCGAAGCATACATCCCTGCCTGTTCTCGTCACCAATGATGCCAATGCAGCAGCCGTCGGCGAGATGATCTACGGCGGAGCAAAGGGAATGAAGAACTTTGTGGTCATAACTCTCGGCACCGGTTTAGGAAGCGGGTTCGTGGTTGACGGCAAGCTTGTATACGGGCATGATGGCTTTGCAGGAGAGATAGGTCATACTGTCATCAGGCCGGGACAGTCAAACCGTGACTGCGGCTGCGGACGCAAAGGGTGCCTTG
>JAKEGI010000049.1 GCA_022615595.1 Bacteroidales bacterium
GGAGCTGGTGAAGAACGGTACAGTCAGGCTTGCCGATGCTGATCCGGAAAAGATCACCGAAGCCTTGGATTATTTCATGAATAAAAAGGAATTGCTTCACTACCCAGGATTTTACGGAGACGGGAAGGCGGCTGCAACCATCCTGAAAGAAATACTTGAGGTATTCAGGAGCTGAGCGAATCAAACACCATCTGTGCAAGCTTCTTCACGGCAGGCTTGTAATCGGAGAGGAACTCACCCGTGACCCTGTTCCCGATAATAACGCATATGGTCAGGGCTTTGTGATTCATCAGCTTTGAGAGACCATAGATGGCCGAGCTCTCCATCTCGTAATTGGTGATTGCCTCTCCCCTGAACCTGAATGTACTTATACGTTCATTCAACTCGCTGTCAAATGGCTCCAGCCTTAGTGTTCGTCCCTGGGGGCCGTAGAAGCCGGGAGATGATATTGTAATACCCTTCCGGATATCGGCAGCTGTTTTCTCGAGCAGTGAGGCATCCGCCTCAATGGCATAGGGATAAGCCAGGGTGTCAGGCCATTCCAGATGGGTGGCGAGAGCATCGGCCAGATGATGGTCAAGGCACCATTCGTAGCCCTCATAGAAATGCAGTACCCCGTCAAATCCAATCGCCTTGCCTGTGGCAATGAACGATCCGGCAGGTATGTCAGCCTGCAACCCTCCTGCGGTTCCAATCCTTATAAAGGTCAGTGAACGCGGCTCTTCCCTGACGATACCGCTGTCCAGATCAATGTTTGCCAGTGCATCAAGCTCATTCATCACAATGTCGATGTTGTCAGTGCCGATACCCGATGATATTATTGTTATCTCAGTGTCACGGTAGCTGCCTGTGACAGTACTGAACTCCCTGTTACTTTTGCGTACGCGTACCGTGTCAAGCATCTGGCCTATCATCTCAACCCTCCCGGGATCACCCACAATAATTATGTTTTCAGCAATGTCACCCGGTAAAAGATGAAGATGGAATATTGATCCGTCATCGTTCCTTATGAGTTCAGTCTTTTTCATTTTTCTGAGATTGAAACATCAAAAATAGTAAAAATGTGATACCCTTCGCAGCATAAAATCAATCTGAGAAGCCTGTTAAAAGTTGTTAATTCCATTGAAAAAATAGCCTGATTTGTCAGGGTGACTATATTTGCGTAACCTTCAAAAAATGCAATTCTCTAGGAGTACTTCCGTTATCAGAGTTTCAACACTCTTCATGGCTTTAATATCATGCCCGGTCATAAACGGGCAGTCAGGTCAGCCTGACCTCTCAGGAAGAAAAGTAAATGCCGTAAGGAGTGACCAGCGTATCAAGGCAGACGGTATGCTTGACGAGGAGGCATGGCAGCTGGCAAATGTCGCCGGAGATTTCATAATGTATAATCCCTATAATGGCGTTGCCTCAAAATACAAGACCGAAGTGAGGGTCCTCTATGACGATGAGGCACTGTATATCGGAGCCATGATGTATGATGATTCGCCTGACAGCATCTTCACCGAGCTGGGTGCAAGGGATGATGCCAACATCAATTCAGATAATTTCTATGTAGAGATTTCACCATTCAATGACGGCCTTAATGGAGAGGTATTCAAGGTAACGGCTTCAGGTGTGCAGATTGACAATAAACTGTCAACCGGAGAGTCGTGGGAGAGGGAGGATACGTGGGATGCCGTCTGGGAGAGCCGTACAGCTATCCTGGAAGACGGATGGAGTGCAGAAATAAGAATACCATATTCTGCGTTGAGATTTTCAAAAGCCGCTGCCCAGATGTGGGGCATTAATTTCTGGCGTGAAGTGCGCCGCGACAGGGAGACATCGTCATGGAGCTTCGTTACGAAGGAATTCGGATCCACCATAACACATATGGGAGAGCTTGAGGGATTGCGCGATATCACTCCGCCGCTTCGCCTCTCCCTGGTACCTTATGTGTCGGGTTATATCGAAAAATGGTCTGATGAAACTGGAGTAAGCACATCATACAACGGCGGACTTGACCTCAAGCTGGGCCTCAGCGAAAGCTTCACCCTTGATGCTACCCTCATTCCCGATTTCGGACAGGTGCAGTCAGATGACCACATACTTAATCTCACTCCTTACGAAGTCAAGTACAACGAGAACAGGCCTTTCTTTATGGAAGGAACAGAGCTTTTCAAGAGAGGGAATATCTTTTATTCAAGAAGAATAGGAGGGGTGCCTCACCTCTATGGTGACATCGATGACCAGCTTATCGAAAATGAATATGTTTCAGAAAACCCTGCCGAAGTCGGCCTTATAAATGCGACAAAGATATCAGGCAGAACCAGTAACGGGCTGGGGATTGGCTTTTTCAATGCCGTTACAAATAATACATATGCCGAAGTGAAAGACACAATTACAGGCGAGACACGAAAGATTCTGACTGAGCCGCTTACCAACTATAATATGATTGTGTTCGATCAGAACCTCAGGAACAATTCGTACGTCAGTCTGGCTAATACCAACGTGATCAGGAATGCGGAAAAGGATGAGAATTTCTATACAGCCAATGTCTCAAGCTTTGAAACACTTATAAAATCAAAGGATCAGCTTTTTTCAGTTGCTGCCACTGCAAACCTCAGCC
>JAKEGI010000050.1 GCA_022615595.1 Bacteroidales bacterium
ATGCCCGGAATAGCCATCAGCAGATAACCTCCGAACATGATGATAATGCCGAAAAGAATCACAGTCTTGTACTTCCTGGTTGAATCAGCAAGTATACCGCCCACAAGGGCCAGCGCATATATGCTGAAATAAAACCAGCTGTAAATACCTCCGGCTTTTTCAGCCGATAAGCCATATTTGGCCTGCAGGAAGAGGACCAGGATGGCCATCATGGTGTAAAAGCCGAAACGCTCTCCCATATTGGCAAAAAATGCCACCAGCAGTCCCTTTGGATGGTTCTTAAGCATAATTCTTGTGTGTTAAGTGGTTTTAAATTTTTCTGACGCAGACAAATATATTAATCTTTTTTAATTGCTGATGTCTGTAAGAAAATTGTGCCACTTTAATTTTAGATCAGCTATATATATAAATTTGTATGTTTCATCCTGAACAATATTCTATGAAAATATTTACATCGGCAGAGATAAGGGAGATAGACGCTGCCACCATCTCACTTGAGCCTGTAACACCCGGAGGGCTGATGGAGCGGGCAGCCACTGCTGCCTTCGGGAAAATAAAGGAATACATTGCTCATGACAGCAATGTTACAGTTTTTGCCGGTCCGGGAAACAACGGAGGTGACGGTCTTGTAATTGCCAGGCTCCTGCATGAGGAGCAACACCATGTCAGGGTTTATGTGGTCGAAACGGGTGCGGCTCACAGCAATGAGTTCAGACTTAATGCTGACCGGCTTGCACGTTCCGGAGTAGCTCCTTTTACCCTTGCCGATATCACACTTTTTCCGGCTGTAAACCGCAACGAAGTTATAATAGATGCCATATTCGGTACGGGACTGAGCAAGCCTCCGTCAGGGATAGCTGCAGAGGTCATCCGCCGTATAAACCTGACAGGAGCTAATGTGATCTCAGTCGACGTTCCTTCAGGACTCTTCTGCGAGGATAATACAGATGCAAACCGTGACACAATAGTAAGATCGTCACTGACACTTACTTTCCAGTTCCCGAAAATATCATTTATGTTTGCCGGAAACGATGATTTTACCGGAAGGTGGGAGGTTGTTGACATAGGTCTTCACCAGGAAACAATTATGAAGAAGCCCTCAAGATATCATTATATCATGAGGGAGGATGTCACTCCCTTACTCAGGAAAAGGCGGAAGTTTGACCATAAAGGCACCTGTGGCCATGCGCTACTTGTTGCAGGATCATACGGCAAGGCAGGTGCCGCAATCCTTGCTGCAGGAGCTGCCCTTCGCGCCGGTGCAGGGCTCGTGACCGTTCATACCCCTGTGGCTGCCGTGCTGCCCGTTCAGGCTGCACTGCCGGAAGTAATGGTATCGCCTGACCCCGGAGCTGAGTTCATCACTGCTGTGCCTGACCTTTCAAGATACGATGCTGCAGGAATTGGACCGGGAATGGGGACTGATCCCGACTCCCGCAACGTCCTGAAAACTATTCTTGAGACCTCCCGGATTCCACTTGTGCTTGACGCAGACGCCCTTAATATCCTTGCCCGGAACAGGGAATTGCTCAGTCTGATACCACCTCACTCAGTCCTTACTCCCCATCCCGGTGAATTCAAGCGACTGACGGGAGAGGAGATGACCGATTTCCAGCTCCTTGAACGAGAGAGCCGGTTTGCAGCGGAACACAACTGCATTCTTGTACTCAAGGGAGCTCATACCTCAGTGGCGCTGCCTGACGGAAGGATATTCTTCAACAGCACTGGCAACCCCGGGATGGCAACTGGCGGCAGCGGAGATGTGCTGACAGGGATGATTACAGCACTGCTGGCACAGGGATATGACCCGGTCAAGGCAGCTATAGCAGGGGTCTACCTCCATGGTGCAGCCGGAGATGTGGCACTCAGAATACACTCTGAAGAAGCTGTTATTGCTGGTGATATCCTGATGAATATCGGCAGAGCCTTCCGCGAAACGCGATTCAATAACTTTAGCCTATATTTGTAAAAAAGCAGGGACAATGAAAGAAAGATTGATTGCGTTTTTATATTCTGTAATAATATTGATGACAGGCTGTATCCCTTCAAAGACAGCTTCAAAATCAGATATGGTAATTCTGCCTCTGGGCGGCGAGGTGAAGGTCACTGACGGCAGCATCGTCTATGCCCTGCCGCTTACCGTTCTGGAATTTGACATAGTTGCTGAGAGAACCATAGAGATACCAGGGCCCTACTCTGAATTTGCTGAAGAGATGATCGGGCTGGCAGATGTCATCGCAGACGAGAATGAGTACTGGTCGCTCAGGAGTGTGACCCTTCGCACTGTAGAAGAACTGGATCCTTCACAGTATTATGTGATAGAGGGCACTACTCTTATGCAGACTAACCTCCTGGCTCTCAGAAAGAGCGGGCTGGTTCTCGATATCAATCCAGAAAGATATGCTTCATCAGTCGTCTCGCACAACCAGGGTGAGTCTGATTTCCAGGGACCTCTCTTTCCTGACCTGGGGGCGCAGGAATATACCTCCATGAAGACCGATACGGCCTACAAAGTAGTGAAGGCTGACACTGCATTTATAAGGATACCATACCTGGTTCAGAAGAAGAAGAGCCTGACACTGGAAGAGGAGGCCGGAGAGGCTGCAAGGAGACTTCTTGAACTTCGTGAGGGCAAGCATATGATTCTTACAGGTGAGACCAACATATTCCCGCAGGATGGTTCCGCAATTGACGAAATAAACAGGCTTGACCGCGAGTATTCGGCTCTCTTTGCCGGTAAAAGCTGGACAGAGACGAAACATTATCGGATTTGGTTCACTCCCCAGCTTTCAATGGCCGGGGATAAGACAACACTCTTCACTTTTTCGGAGACCGGCGGTTTGACAGATGCAGGCACAAATAGCAGTGATCCTGTCTCAATTGAATTAATCCCCTCCGGTAAGACAAGAGACCTTAACCTGATAGTCAGGCCCGTTGTCTCGGAAAAGGAGATTGCTGTTGCCGACAAGCTCTTCTACAGGGTTCCGGATGTGGTTGATATAAGGGTATCGGCAGGGAATAAGACTATCTGCACTGCACGCAAGCTGATCTACCAGTTTGGCAACACTGTGGCTCTTCCTTCCAATTTCGTTATCGGGAAGTAGGCAATAGAGGGGCAAGGAGCAAGGAGCAAGGAGCAGGGAGGGGTTATCGGTTATCAGTTATCGGTTGTCTGATAAAAGTTATCAGTCTCGACTTTTGATTCTTCGGTCTTCGATCTCCGGTCTCCGGTCTTCAGACCTTCAGCCCCTACTGTGCCTTCCCCTGGAATGTCTTCACAAAGTCAGCATAACTCTGTGACTGCCATGTCGTACCGCTGAAATAGACAAGCATTGGCTCAAATTCCTTGGGAGTCTTGTACCCCG
>JAKEGI010000051.1 GCA_022615595.1 Bacteroidales bacterium
ATTGTAATGCCCTTCCCGCTGCGGCTGAAAAAGTCGTCAAGTACCTCATTGTTCCTGTGACAGATAATGACGAGATTCTCTTTAGCCATAACAAGTCCAAGTGGTATTGTTGTGAAGGGAAAGCCGTTTGACTGGTTCTGGTAGGGGATACGATATATCATCAGCAGCATGTCGTCTTCAATCTCCATCCTTGATCTCTCGTCAACGTCAAGAATATCTGCCAGGAAATCATCAGGTATCTTAAGAGTCGATTTGAGTATCCCCAGTTCCGAAGGGGTGGGGTCGGTGACGTTAACGATACAGTTTTTTTCGAAAGAGTTTAACGGAAGGAGCCCGTTGGGGATCATCTGCCAGTATGTAATCATTCTAATACCTCCTTTTTTTGCTCCACGGAGGTACTTGTTGCCAATTTACCTCAGCAGAACGAATTTAAAATAACAGCTCGCGTGATAATCGTCCATATAAGACAATAGAATTGATATGTCTGCAAAAATATAACTTTTATGGTTACCCCTTCTCCCTTCAGAAAAAAATGTCGCAAAAAAATTACCTTTGCAATTAACCTATTTAATAGTCAGTTATGGGAAAAGTTTTAGTCATTGGCGCCGGTGGTGTCGGTACGGTGGTTGTCAGCAAGATGGCAAGCCTTCCTGATGTCTTCACTGAGATCATGCTCGCCAGCAGGACAAAATCGAAGTGCGATGCCATTGCAGGCCGTATCGGAGGCAACAGGATCACGACAGCACAGGTTGATGCTGATAATGTGCCTCAGCTTGTTCAGCTTATAAGGTCATTCGGTCCTGATATCGTGGTCAATGTTGCCCTGCCGTACCAGGATCTGCATATTATGGATGCTTGCCTTGAGACAGGTGTTGCCTACCTTGATACAGCCAACTATGAGCCCCCTGAGGAGGCAAAGTTTGAGTATTCATGGCAATGGGCATATGAAGACCGGTACCGTAATGCAGGTCTCACGGCGATACTTGGCTGCGGCTTTGACCCCGGTGTGACAAGCATATTCACCGCCCACGCTGCCAAACACCATTTCAGGGAGATACATTATCTGGATATCGTTGACTGTAATGCCGGCGATCACGGCAAACCCTTCGCAACGAACTTCAATCCGGAGATCAACATCCGTGAGGTCACTCAGAAAGGCAAATACTGGGATAACGGCAGGTGGGTTATTACTGAACCGCATGAGATACACAAGCCACTTACATACCCGGGTATCGGTCCGAAAGAATCATACGTCATTTACCATGAGGAGCTGGAATCACTTGTAAAGAACTTTCCCACAATAAGGAGGGCTCGTTTCTGGATGACATTCGGCCAGGAGTATCTTACTCACCTGAGAGTGATACAAAACATAGGAATGGCGCGAATAGACCCCGTAATGTATAACGGGGTAGAGATTGTCCCGATACAATTTCTGAAGGCAGTCTTGCCCGATCCGGGTGAGCTTGGAGAAAACTACAAGGGATGGACCTCAATCGGTTGCCGCATCAAAGGTCTCGCGAAAGACGGGATAGAGCGGACATACTACATATGGAACAACTGCAGCCATGAGGAGGCTTACCGGGAGACCGGCACTCAGGGTGTCAGCTACACGACAGGCGTTCCGGCCGCAATTGGAGCCATGATGTATCTTAAGGGTCTCTGGAAGAAGCCGGGAGTATGGAATGTGGAACAGTTTGACCCTGATCCGTTCATGGCTGAACTTAACAGCCTCGGCCTGCCATGGCACGAGCAGTTTGACATAGATCTGGAGGTTTGAGATGATTGACTACTCCAGGGTCCCTTCGCCATGCTATGTAATTGACGAAGAGCGTCTTCGCCGCAATCTTGAACTTATCAGACAGGTTTCTAAGGATTCCGGGGCAGAGATAATACTTGCCTTCAAGGGCTTTGCAATGTGGTCAGTCTTCCCAGTTGTACGCGAGTATGTCTCGGGGGCGGCGGCAAGCTCCATACACGAGGCCCGGCTCTGCTACGAAGAGATGGGGTCGCTGGCTCACACATATTCACCCGCATATCGCCGCGAGGAGTTTGGCATGATGCTGCGGTACAGCTCTCACTTGACTTTCAATTCACTGGCTCAGTATGACAAGTATGCACCGGTCCTCAGAAGAGAGGGAAAGCATATTTCTGCCGGGATCAGGATCAATCCCGAATATTCTGAGATTTCACACGGGATATATAACCCTTGCTCACCCGGTTCAAGACTCGGCGTCACTGCCTCAGAACTGGCCAGCGGGCTGCCTGAAGGGGTGGAAGGCCTTCATTTTCATGTGCTCTTTGAGTCTGACTCATATACTCTTGAGAAAGTACTAAATGTTGTGGAGAAAAAATTCGGACACCTTTTTCCGAAGCTGAAGTGGCTGAATATGGGAGGGGGGCACCTGATGACACGCAAGGGTTATGACACTGATCACATGGTCAGTCTGTTACGTAACTTCAGGGAAAAACACGGGATACATATTATTCTTGAGCCGGGCAGCGCTTTTGCATGGGAGACAGGCGAACTTGTGACAACGGTGGAGGACGTTATTGTACGTGACGGCATAAAGACAGCCCTCCTTGACGTCTCATTCACGGCGCACATGCCTGATTGCCTTGAGATGCCCTATAAACCTGTAATAATGGGTGCTTTCGAACCTGCTGAAGGTAAACCGACATACCGCATGGGCGGCAACTCATGCCTCTCAGGTGACTTTATGGGCGACTGGTCGTTTCACCGTGAGCTTAATCCGGGTGACAGGGTGGTCTTCTGGGATATGATCCATTATACAATGGTCAAGACTACCACCTTTAACGGTGTGCCGCATCCCTCAATAGGCATATGGACGAAAGATCAGCAATTCAGGCTGATACGCACGTTCGGTTACAATGATTACAGGGATAGGCTCTCCTAAGGCCTGTTGATGGTCATCTCAGTAACCATCATCCTCCTGGTGGTGAATACGGCATGAGCAATCTCCCCGGCTACATCAGCCGGATCCATGAAGCCAGATAAATCCTTTCCTTTGGCACCGGCCCAGAAGGGTGTGTTCATCCCTCCCGGATAGACAGCCACTACCTTCCGGTTTGTTCCTTTCAGCTCGGCACGCAGTGCCTCGGTGAAGCCCCGTGCTCCCCATTTGGCAGCACAGTAAACGGTCTCGGTCGCGCGCCCGACAAGGGCAGAGGTAGACATTATGTTAACGATGGTAATTGCATCCTCCTTCGGAGTGATGCCAAGCAGGGCAGAGGTCAGGAGGATCATGCCTGTAAGATTCGACCCAAGTATCTCCCCGACCCTTGGTGAACGGTTACCGGAGGCATCACCAAATAATCCTGTGCCTGCATTATTGAACAGAAAATCAACTTGATATCCGTTCTCCTTAATGAATCCGCAGAGTATGTCCACATCCTCCTGGCTCGTGATGTCACAACGGAAAGGAATGATTATGCCATCGGTTGTCTCCTCCTTAATCTGCCCGGCGGCATGTATCAGTTTGCCTTCGTCACGGCCCAATATGATCACATTTCTGGCATGCTCAAGGGCTTCTTTTGCCAGAGCCATCCCAAGGCCGCTGCCCCCTCCGGAGATTATTGTAAAACGGGTGTTATCTTTCCTTCTGGTCATATTGTAAATTTAGAGAAAGATTTATATTTTATGATTGTCTTGCTGCTTTTATTCTAAACTGTTTTATAATGAATGATCGGAATCTGGCCGGACCATTTGCATGGGTATAGGGCCCTACACCGCCAAGGCTACGTAGGACATGGCATGGAGCATTGGGCAAAGGGTATGGAGATATTTATGAATGAAGCCAATCCGACAGGATTGAATGTCAATAGCCACCGGTGAAACCGGTGGAATATGAGATAAGGCGAAAGGCAAAAGGCGAAGGGAGAAAGTAAGATGAAATCTATGAAGATAAAACCAATCCGACAGGATTGAATGTCAATAGCCACCGGTGAAACCGGTGGAAATATGATGTAGAAACCGCAACCCGGAAAGGGTTGAATAATATACATAATTATGAGCACATATACACAAATCCTTTATCAAATCGTTTTTGCCACCCATGGTTGGCTACCTCAGCTGAAGCCCGCCGGAAGGGCTGAATTGTACCGGTATATGGCAGGTATAATGAAAAACAAAAACTGCCACCTGTATCAGATCGGCGGCACTGAAGATCATATTCACATTGTCACCCATCTGCATCCCGCAGTCGCTCTTGCCTCCCTTGTGAAAGATATTAAGGTGGCGACCACCCTGCATATTGGGAAGGAGAAGCTCTTTCCCGGTTTTACATGCTGGCAGGATGGTTATGGGGCATTCACCTATGATATTTCGGCGAAGGAGAATCTGATTGCATATGTTCGAAACCAGGAAGTGCATCACAGTAAGGTTTCCGGGAGGGAGGAGTATGTGGCTTTGCTTAAAGAGTTTGGTATTCAGTATGATGAGAAGTATGTTTTATGAATTTATTCAACCACTCCGTGGTTGAGTTTTCATACTTCATTTTACCCCGCATTGCATGCGGGGCTATTGACATTCATCCCTCCGGATCGAAATGTCAGCTTGCATTAACAATGACAATCTGTAAACCTTGAGTAACCATAAGCCATAAACCAGGAACAAGTAACTCCATCATTTGTCAATGACTCCTGATCCTAAAAGCTCTTCACCGTCATACCATGCGGCAAACTGTCCCGGGGTGATGCCTCGCTGGGGCTTTTCGAATATTATGTAGTAGCCTGGCTCACGTGCAAAGATGCGGGCCCGCTGCAGAGGCTGCCTGTATCTTATTCTCAAGAGGTAATCGCGGCACTCTCCTGTAGCCATTGCCATATCAGGCCTGATCCAGTGTACCTCCTCTGCTTTCACCAGCAGCCCCTTACGGTAGAGACCTGCATGCTCCTGTCCCTCTCCGACATACACTATGTTGTTGCCGGTATCCGTGCCTATTACAAAGAGAGGCTCGCGGAAGCCGCCAATGTTAAGCCCTTTGCGCTGACCCACGGTAAAGAAATGGGCACCGTTGTGTCTGCCGACAGTCAGACCTTCTGACAGGACCATTTCATGCGGAGCAGCCATCATTGCCAGGTCATCCCGGGCAGCATCTTCTTCAGGAAGGCCGTCGGGCCAGCTCCTGAACCGCGTTTTTTTCTGAATGATCACCACTCTCCCGGTCTTTGCCTCCAGCTTCTGCTGGAGAAATACCGGCAGATCGACCTTCCCGACGAAACAGATGCCCTGTGAATCCTTGCGGTCTGCTGTCGCCAGACCCAGGTCAACGGCTATCTTCCTTACCTCAGGTTTGGTAAGTACTCCAACAGGGAAGATCACATTTTCAAGCTGTTTCTGGCTCACCTGACAGAGAAAATAACTCTGGTCCTTGTTGTGGTCAATGCCTGCAAGTAGTCTTTTAATCTTTTTGCCATCTGTCACAATCTCTTCAGTCCGGCAGTAGTGCCCGGTGGCAATGAAGTCAGCACCATGCTTCAGCGCCTCGAGGACGAAGGAGTCGAATTTAATCTCACGGTTGCACAGGATATCAGGATTTGGTGTACGACCGCGCTCATATTCACTGAACATATAGTCCACCACCCGTTCGCGGTAATCTGCGCTGAGGTCTGCCGTTCGGAGTTTTATCTTAAGCTTGCGGGCAACCATCTCGGCAAAGGTTATATCTTCGTCGAAAGGACAGTTGCCTTTAAGAAGCCCGCGGTTGTCATGCCAGTTTATCATAAAGATACCCTCAACCTCATAGCCCTGCTCTTTTAGCAGCCATGCGGCAACGCTGGAGTCAACCCCTCCTGACAATCCCACGATAACCTTCTTCTTCACGCCGCAAAGGTAGCTCTTTGAATGAATATGTTGAAAACTCCTTATGGTATATC
>JAKEGI010000052.1 GCA_022615595.1 Bacteroidales bacterium
CGTCAGGGAGGAGGGGGTATTTCTTTCTGATTTTCCTGTTTTATTATCAGATCCGTGCAATCACCTTCGGGTCAGCATGCCAGCCGGTGTAGTTGCGTATTGCAGGTATCACCTCACGTGCTTCCGTGACTATCTGCCAGATATCCTTATGCTCAAGCCTCATGAAATGACCTCTCACCATGTGGTCAAAGAACTCTATGAGATGGTCGTAGAAACCGTTTACATTGACAATGATTATTGGTTTGTTGAACTGCCCGAGCTGCTTCAGGGTGATGACCTCAGTCAGCTCCTCAAGCGTTCCCACCCCTCCGGGGAGGGCCACCGCAGCATCTGACATTGCAAAAATGGTCTTTTTCCTCTCTGACATGTCAGGCGTCACTATCATGTCTTCAACACCGTCATGTCCCCATCCTTCTGATATCATGAAGCCGGGAATAACACCAGTGACAGAACCGCCGGCTTTCAGGAGGTTGTCTGCAAAGATTCCCATCAGACCTATGCCTCCTCCTCCGAAGACGGCATGAACCTTCTCTTCAGCAAAGGCACGACCCAGTTCAGCAGCTGCAACCGCATAGGCCGGATCAATACGACTGCTGGAGGCAGCAAAAACGCATACTCTCATATGCTAAAGGAGTGCGGTAAGCTTGGCTTCGAAAGCCGATTTGGCAGCCGCACCTACCTGCTTGTCAACCACCTGGCCGCCCTTGAAGTAGAGTACTGTTGGAATGTTTCTGATCATGAACCTCCTGGCAATGTCAGGAGAGGTGTCGACATCACACTTTACTACGAGGGCCTTATCACTGTAAGCCTCACCAATCTGCTCGATAAGAGGAGCTATCATCCTGCAGGGGCCGCACCACTCTGCCCAGAAATCCACTATTACAGGCTTATCTGATTTTAAAACGATCTCATCAAAGTTTGTGTCATTAACTGCTTGTGCCATAATGGTATAATATTTAATAATTCATTTTAACGAACGACAAAGATATCTAATTTACTTTAAAGTCGAGCTCAGGATTATCTTCAAGCCAGCCGATGAGTTCATCGGTTATACCTGCCCTGACACTGCGGGAGAAAAGTGGTAGTGTAATCTTGTCTTCGTGATCAATCAACAGAAATTTCACTGTTTTGTTCCCGGGGTTTTCCGAAATGATCGATTTAAGGTTGCTGATGAATCCGGGGTTAACCAGTTCGGTCTTCAGCTTTATTGTTATTGAGTTTATCAGGTCATCCCTTACGGCTGAGAGCAGGTGTATCTCCCTGATCCTGAACTCAAGTTCGTCAGGGTTAAAGTGTCGGCCCTGCACTTTGCCCCTGACAAGCAGGTGATAATCGGTCACAAAGAAATTACTGAAGGTGACGTAATCCTTATCGAACAGGAGGAAGGTGAATGAGTCTGTATAGTCCTGCAGGGTGAAACCTCCGAATGGTTTGCCGTTTTTTGTGACACCGCTTCTTGTCTCGGTCACGATGCCTGCAACGCATACATCACGGCCGGCAAATTCCGGCAGATTCTGCAGGTCAGCCAGTGTGGCGTTGCAGAAGGCGTTGATCTCAAGACGGTAATCATCGAGGGGGTGAGAGGAGAGGTATATTCCAATGACCTGTTTCTCTTTGTTAAGCTTCTCCAGTTTTGACCAGTCAGCGCATGGTGCAGGTTCAGGGCGGACGAGCTCGAACCCTCCTGCTTCGCCGAAGAGTGACTGCTGGCTGCTGTTACGGAGGTTTTTCACGCTGCTGCCGTAACGTATGAGGCTCTCGAGGAAGCTTGATCCCTTGCCGTCTGCTGAGAAATACTGAGCGCGGCTGATACCCGGAAGGCCGTCGACGGCACCAGACACCACCAGTGCTTCAAGCATCTTCTTGTTAACCGTGTTTAGATTGACCCGTTCGGCGAGGTCATAAATATCCCTGTAGGGGCCGCTCTTCTCTCTCTCTTCAATAAGGTTGAGCACAGCGTTCTCGCCTACCCCCTTGATGGCTCCCAGTCCGAACCTGATATTCCCTGACCTGTTTACGGTAAACTGCAGCAGGCTCTCATTGACATCGGGTCCCAGAACCTCGATGCCCATTCGTTTGGTCTCCTCCATCATCACTGTGATTTTCTTTATGTCACTGATGTTTCGGCTGAGGACCGCTGCCATGAACTCGGCCGGGTAGTTCGCCTTAAGGTACCCCGTCTGGTAGGCTATCAGGGCGTAGCATGTCGAGTGCGACTTATTGAATGCATACTCGGCGAAAGACTCCCAGTCGGACCATATCTTGTTTATGGTGTTCTGGTCATAGCCGTTCCGTTTGCATCCCTCCATGAACTCCTCCTTCAGCCTGTCCATGATGGTTCGCTTCTTCTTGCCCATAGCCTTGCGGAGAGAGTCAGCCTGTCCTTTGCTGAACCCGCCCAGCTCCTGTGATAGCAACATCACCTGTTCCTGGTAGACAGTGATGCCATAGGTCTCCTTAAGGTATTTCTCCATCGCGGGCACCTCGAACGAGATCTTGTCTTTGCCGTGCTTGCGCCTGATATACTGAGGTATATAATCCATGGGGCCGGGCCTGTAAAGCGCGTTCATGGCTATCAGGTCGCCGAACTGGTTGGGCTTCAGGTCGCGCAGGTACCGTTTCATGCCGACTGATTCGAACTGGAACACGCCTGTGGTCTCGGCGTTGCTGAACAGCTCCCATGTCCGCTTGTCGTCGAGTGACAGCGTGTCGAGGTCTATTGAAATACCCTTTGATTTTTTTATGTTCTCCAGTGCATCCTTGAGGATGGAGAGGGTCTTGAGCCCGAGAAAATCCATCTTGAGAAGGCCCACTGACTCAACGTGGTTACCCTCGTACTGGGTGACGTACAGGTCAGTATCTTTTGCCGTGCAAATGGGTATGTGTTCGCATAGGTTGTCCTTGCTGATGATGATGCCGCATGCGTGCACGCCGGTCTGCCTGATGCTTCCCTCGAGCACCTCGGCATACTTGAGTGTCTGGGCTACCAGCGGCTCTTTTGACTCTCTCTCTTTCAGCAGTTCCGGCACCTCCTCGTATGCCGTTGCCAGGGTCATGCCCGGCCGTTCGGGTACCAGCTTTGTCAGCCTGATTGCCTCCGGCAGCGGCAGTTTCTGGACCCTGGCGACATCCCTGATGGCCATCTTGGCGGCCATGGTACCGAAGGTGATGATGTGCGCCACCCTGTCATGCCCGTACTTGTCAACCACATACCTGAGCACCTTCTCCCGTCCGTCTTCGTCAAAGTCGATGTCGATGTCAGGCATCGAGATGCGGTCAGGATTGAGAAACCTCTCAAACAGGAGGTTATATTTTATGGGGTCAATGTCAGTTATTCTGAGGCAGTAAGCCACAACGCTTCCCGCCGCCGATCCTCTGCCGGGGCCTACCCAGACACCCATCTCGCGTGCCGCTCTCAGGAAATCCTGCACTATGAGGAAGTATCCGGGAAATCCCATGTTTTTTATTACGGAGAGCTCAAAGTCGATCCTTGACTGCAGCTCGGGAGAGATGGTCTCCCACCTTTCCGTGGCTCCCTTCATTGTCAGGTGACGCAGGTATTCATCCTTGTCGGAAAACTCTTCAGGCATGGAAAACTCTGGCATGATGGGGTCGCTGGCAAGGGAGTAGTATTCCACCTTGCCGGCTATTTCACCGGTGTTCATGACCGCCTCAGGCATGTCAGCAAAAATCCTGAGCATCTCCTCCTCGCTCTTGAGGTACTCCTGTTTGGTATACCGCAGCCTCTTCGGGTCATCGATGTCCTTGCCGGTGTTGAGGCAGATCAGACGGTCATGAGCCTCAGCCTCGTCCTGCATGATGAAGTGTACATCGTTTGAGGCAACGATCTTTATATTATTCTTTGCAGCCAGCTCGCGGTAGGCGGCAATGACACGCTGCTGCATCGGGAAGACGGTGGCGTCGGCAGTAGGGTCAGTGGTCTCGTGCCTCTGCACCTCAAGGTAATAGTCGTCGCCGAAGATCTCCCGGTATGAAAGTATCGCCTCCTCCGCACCCCTGATGTTGC
>JAKEGI010000001.1 GCA_022615595.1 Bacteroidales bacterium
AAGCCTGTTGTAATAATTGTGCATACCGTCATCAGGGTGTGCCTTACGGTAGAGGTCAGGGCTTGACGCCTCTATCCTGAGCAGGTACCTGTGAGCCCCTGCTTCAAACCAGCGCATGTAGGTCTCTCTCTTCTGCTCACCAAGTGAGAGGGTGATGCCGAGACGCCCTTCCGTCATCTTCCTGATAGAAATTATCAGCTCCTCGATATTGGAAATGAATGATTCTGATTTGTTCTCCCCGGCCTGTATTGCTATTGATCCGAAGTTCAGCCTGTATGCTGTCATTGCGGCTTTTATCACCTCTTCATTGGTGAGGGTATAGTGTTCAACCTTGCGGTTGTCACGCCTGATTCCACAGTAGAGGCAGTTCTTCCCGCAAACGTTGGAGTATTCAATAAGGCCTCTCAGATAGACAATATTTCCCAGGTACCTGTCCCTGATCTCGGCTGCCTTACGGTAAAGCAAGGGTGCCTCCTCTTCACTGCATCTCAACAGTTCAATTATGTCGGATCTTTCATGATACTCTTTGTCAAGTATCGTCTGTATCTCGGAGGTCATAGTGCCAGTTAGCCTTGTAACTTATAACAACATTCCGAAAAGAGTGTTCAGAAAATCTGGATTTTTTTTCAGAAACCTCTGCCGAACATTCCCCAGAGTGCGCGCTTCATCTCCTGCCAGTGATTCATGGAGGCAAGAGCAAAAGAGTTGGTGTATTCTGTTACAATTTTTGCGGCCTCTTCATGTTTCCCCTGTTTGACAAGAACCTTCACCCTCTCCTCCAGTGCCGGCATCTCGCTGACAGCTTTCTCTTCCAGTTCTGCAACCGCCGGCTCAATAAGTTTCCTGCCGCGGTCCCAGTTCACCGTTGCAAGCCTGTTGGCCTCACGAAATGACCAGATGGCTGCATCCTCACGGTAGCGGTGCTGACCGCATATCCGGAAGCTTTCAGGAAGTGACATTGTTCCTGAGAAGATGGGAATACGCGGGCTCTGTCCGGGATTGTCAAACGAGAACCATGCCACAGCGCCTACCTCGTCGGGCAGCCAGTCGCGGCACTGTATGACGTGAGAGTACGAGCATCCGGCAATGGCAATGGTCCTCTGTCTCTCGATGGTCCCCGGTTTAAGTTCGTTGATGAGGGTACGCAGGTCCGCATTCATCCAGTTGGAAACAACAGGAGACCTAATTGTATCGGTGTATTCCACACCTGCCTCATCCTTCTTCGTCACCTTCACAAGGAGGTTTTTAGTCATATCGTAGGGTGTGCCTTCATAGGTCTGCCGGAAACAGGCCATAACATCCCTGGCTGAGAGCTTCTTCTCCGGCTTCACCGAGAAGGGAAGCTCCTCCATTTCCATTGTCAGTCCGAGCGAGGGTGCCAGGGTGCTCAGCACAAAAAACTCCCTTATGGCGTAGGGTTTACCTGTTCCTATGACCTTGTAAAACTTCATGGGCTCCTTACCGTCCCAGTAGCCCAGTGCCGTTGCTTTTTTGCGAAGATCCTTTGAGGTCATGAAGTGATCAGGGTCATTGAACTTCACGTCGGATATTCTCGGTATGTTGGCGGCAATGCCCACATGGTCATCAGGGATCCTCTGGGCGACCCACAGTGAAGAGGGCTTGCCCGGGCCCGACCCGGCTATCTCGAGTTGCCACACCTCTTTTGGGTCGGCAATGGTTATACACTCAGCCAGGTCACCATACCCGTATTGTTCTGCCAGTGATCCGATGAGCGCTATCGCCTGCCGTGCCGTTGTGCAGCGCTGCAGGGCAATTTTCTCAAGCTCCTCGATGAGAAAAAGACCGTCAGTATTGATCAGTTCCTTGCGTCCGTAGATTGTTGTTTCACCGATGGCAAGCTGCTTCTCGTTGAGGCACGGGTAAGCAGTGCTGAGGAAGGCGAAGGTGGAGGAGGCTTCAGGTATCTCTCCCTTGCGGGTGACGTTTGTCATATCCCAGGCTGCCTCAGTATGCAGGGTACCCCAGTAAATGGGTCGCATCGAGTCTTTGCCGGGGGTGCTCGCCGGAACGACCTCCAGCCATGTGCGGTAGTTACCATCGCAGGTATGAGAGGTCATGACCGAACCGTCGGCCGAAGCCAGCCTGCCCACCATAATGCTGGTACAGTTCTCGGCATAGCCTGGTCCGTCGGGATCGATCTCCCTGTACTGGGCGTTTACTGTTGAACCGGCAAGGGTCAGCAGCAGGGTCAGCGCAGCTGAGATCATTATGAGACTGTTGTTTCTTTTCATCTGAGGTTAGTTTGAATTGTCAAAATTAAAATTCCATTTCTATTCGGAGGCACTAAAGATAATATTATGCAGCATAATTATTCAAGGTTCAAGCTTTGCCCACCGTATCCGCCAGTTGGCGGAGAAGGTGGGGTTCATGGGGCATGGGGCATGGTGCAGGGCGCAGGCTGAGGTTAAGGTTAAGGTTAAGGTTGAGGTTGAGGTTGAGGTTGAGGTTAAGGTTAAGGTTAAGAGGTGAAGGAGTACATGATTGCATGATTGCACGATTGCATGATTGAACGACCCTCAGACAGCGAAGCGTCAGGACAGCGAAGCTCAAAGACAGCGAAGCTCAAAGACAGCGAAGCTCAAAGACAGCGAAGCGTATCATTTGTTATATATCAAAATGTTTCTACCTTTAGAAATGAACACAATGCGGAAAAATGATAAGTGATAAGCTATTGAATCCCAGGACCATCGCCGTAATAGGCGGTTCTGATGACGTGACCAAGGCCGGGGGCAAGGTCCTTAAGAATCTTCTGGGCTGCGGATTCACCGGAGATATCTTTGTGGTCAATCCCAGGGCCGAGGTTGTGCAGGGCGTCAGCTCCTTTCAGGATGTCTCGATGCTGCCGCAGACAGATCTGGCAGTGATTGCCGTTGCCGCACGCTTCTGCCCGGATATTGTCAGGACGCTTGCATATGAGAAGAAGACGGGAGGATTCATAATCCTTTCTGCCGGATTCAGTGAGGAGAGCAAAGAGGGTGAAACCCTGGAACATGAGATAGTAGATATTATTAACCATACCGGTGGAACCCTGATAGGCCCCAACTGTATTGGCTTTCTGAATGTAAATTATTATGGTGTCTTTACGGAGCCGTTACCCCCCCTGTCACCGTCAGGTGTAGATTTTGTTTCAGGATCAGGAGCTACTGCGGTATTCATAATGGAGACTGCCATTACAGGAGGATTAAGGTTCTCAAGTGTATGGTCAGTGGGCAACAGTGCCCAGACAGGTGTGGAGGATGTTCTTGAGCATCTTGACCTCACCTTTGATCCGGAAAAAAGTTCGAGGATCAAGCTGCTCTATGTGGAGAGCATCTCTGATCCTGCAAGGTTACTTATACATGCCTCTTCACTTATTCGAAAAGGATGTCGCATTGCTGCAATCAAGGCCGGCACCTCAGAGGCTGGCTCCAGGGCAGCATCATCACATACGGGTGCCATGGCCTCGCCTGACAGCGCGGTGGAGGCTCTATTTCGCAAGGCCGGAATCGTAAGATGCTTCAGCCGCAACGAGCTGGCGACGGTGGCTTCGCTTTTCACCTACAAACCGCTTACGGGCAACAGGATTGCCGTTGTAACACATGCCGGAGGACCGGCAGTGATGCTCACCGATGCGCTGAGCGAAGGAGGCCTTTCAGTGCCCGCGATCACCGGAGAGGCTGCGGCAAGGCTGCTTGCAAAGCTTTATCCCGGATCTTCGGTCGCAAACCCGATAGACTTTCTGGCTACCGGGACTGCCGAACAGCTTGGACATATAATCGAAGCCTGTGAGAATGAATTTGAGGAGATCGATGCTATGGCTGTGATCTTCGGAAGTCCCGGGCTCTTTCCTGTGGATGATGTCTATGATTTGTTGCACAATAAGATACGGACATGCCATAAGCCGGTTTATCCCATAATGCCATCAGTAATGAATGTTAAAAGGGAGATAGCAGATTTTGCAGCCAGGGACAATGCGATGTTCTTTGACGAGGTGCTCTTCGCCAAAGCCCTCTGCAAAATTTACAGTACGCCCAAACCGGCAGGGCAAGACCAGGGAAGTGCAGGAACAGACAGCGCAAGGGTAAGGTCTGTGATCGACAGTGCCGGGAACGGTTACCTCCTGCCGGATAAAGTTTCTGAACTGCTCGATGCTGCAGGCATCAGAAGGGTGCCTGAGGCAGTTGTTGCATCTGCCGGAGAGGCTGAAGCAGAGGCAATACGAATGGGATTCCCGGTTGTAATGAAGGTGGTGGGTCCGGTACATAAATCAGACATTGGCGGTGTGGTCCTTAATGTAAGCAGCACGGATGAGGTGCGGCGGGAGTTCCTAAGGATGATCACACTTGAAGATGTTTCGGGAATACTTATACAGAAAATGATATCTGGCATGGAGCTCTTCTGTGGCACAAAGAGGGAGGAGAAGTTCGGCCACCTCATCATGGCAGGTATGGGAGGCATCTTCATTGAAGTTTTCAGGGACGTGGCGAAATGTCTCTGTCCGGTCTCTGAGAGCGAGGCAAGGTCGATGATAAGGTCACTCAGGTCATACAGTCTGTTGAAGGGTGTGCGCGGCAACAAGGGAATAAGTGAGGAGGCCTTCATCAGGGTGATAACCGCTCTCTCTGATCTCGTTACAGCAGCACCAGAGATTTTTGAGATGGATATAAATCCGCTCATGGCTGACGGAGACAACATAATTGCGGTTGATGCCAGGGTCAGGGTTGAGAAGTGAGGCCAGAGACATGAGGTTATCGGTTGTCGGTTGTCGGTTATCGGTTGTCGGTTATCGGTTAGTCGGTTATCGGTTATCGGTTGCACGATCCCAAGCCATGAGAAATAAGAAGTAACACTCGATAATGAAAAAGAGAGACTTAATTTTTATAGCAGGTTTTGCAGCGGTTTTTGTTCCATTCTTTGTTTCAGACAAGCTGTTTGATTTCTTCCTGTGGTTCAGCAGGGAGTGGGCTTTTACAGCAAGCTTCATCAAATTTGCGATACTGGCAACCATGGGTGAGATGCTCGGCAGCAGGATCAGGACAGGCATCTACCTTCCGGAAGGTTTTGCGCTGTTGTACCGGGCTGTCGTCTGGGGATTTCTCGGCATGACAGTCAAAGCTGCATTTATGATATTTGGCGGCGGTACACCGCTGATAATGGTACACCTGGGCATGGAGGACCCGGCGGCCGTCATGGCCGGTCCGGTGACCGGTGCCAGGGTGCTGCTCGCCCTGGCAATCAGCACCTTCCTCAATATCTTCTATGCACCAGTGCTGATGGTGACCCACAGAGTCAGCGATCTCCACATAGCAGCCGCAGCAGGAGACCGGAGAAAGCTGTTTAAGGTACCAGACGTGACAGGGCTGCTTGCATCAATCGACTGGAACAGCATGTGGGGGATCGTGCTGAAAAAAAGCATCCTGCTCTTCTGGATACCGGCACAGACAGTAAATTTTCTGCTACCGGAGGAGTTCAGGATCCTCGTTGCCGCACTATACAGTACCCTGCTGGGGGTGATACTTGCACTTGCGGCGGGGCAGGTAAAGACGGAAGACGGAAGACGGAAGACGGAAGACCGGAGACTTTTGACAAATATGACTAATAGCAGGAAATCTTGTCTTATAAAATTTCTATCTTGGTGCCACAGATGAGGGCTCTAAATGGAAAATTTATGAAAAATACCCCCATTAATAAAGAAACCGTAAGCAACGCAATAACCTCCAGCGGCATTACGGATCTCGGATATGCAAGCATAAGGGAGATCGTAAAACTTGTAAATGTACTCCGCAATGAGACCGGAGTGGAGTTCATCAGGATGGAGATGGGGGTACCCGGGCTTCCGTCAGCAGATGTGGGAGTAAAAGCCGAGATAGAAGCTCTCAGAAAGGGAGTTGCTTCAATATATCCTGACATTGAGGGTCTGCCTGAGTTTAAGACAGAAGCCTCCAGGTTTATTAAGCTTTTTCTTGACATCGACATAAATCCTGGCTGTTGTGTCCCCACCGCCGGATCAATGATGGGAGGTATGGCAAGCTTCATGGTTGCCAACAGGAATGACAGGACCAAGGAAGGGACCCTCTTTATCGATCCGGGCTTCCCGGTGCAGAAGACACAGACCAGGATACTGGGGCAGGATTACAGGTCGTTTGACGTATACGACTACCGTGGAGACAAACTCGGTCCCAAACTCGAATCAATGCTTGAGTGCGGAAAAGTTTCAACGATACTCTATTCGAATCCCAACAATCCTTCATGGATCTGTTTCACTGAGGATGAACTTCGTACCATAGGCAGGCTGGCTGCCAGGTACGATGTGATCGTTGTCGAGGATCTGGCCTATTTCGGGATGGATTTCCGTAGCGACTACTCCCGCCCCGGCGTGCCGCCC